>JABSSV010000311.1 GCA_013213875.1 Lysobacterales bacterium | reverse complement strand
TGCAGACTAAATTCCGCATCCAGCATGCGCGCCACCGTCGCCGGATAGGCAAACCAGGCGCCGCTGTCGCCGGCGTCTTTTTCGTTATACAACGAAGTGCCATCCATATTGGAGTCGCCGAAAAAAGCGATACGCCGCGGGCTGGGCGCGGGTGCCTGCAATACCTCACAACCCTGCACTTCAAAGCCATGCAAACGCGTCGCGTTGCTGTAATAGGTCTCCTTCATCAGCTGCAGCGTGTGCTCCTGCTCCGGCACCAGACCGCTGGCGAGCAGATAGCGCTGCCGCCCCGGCTGCACTTCCAGCACCTCATCGACCGGCTCACCATCAATCACCACGCGAAACTGCTCCGCAGCAAAACCCGGATCAAGGTCTACGGTGACCGATTCCCCCCGGAAGCGCAGCAAGACCGACGCGCCTGCCCAGGACACGTCCCGCGTCGAAGTATCACCGTCCTGCCAGCGTCCCGTATAGCGCAGTCTGGAATCGTCGGCGGCAACACTCAGCGTCCCTGCACTGCAGGCGGGCAATTCGGCCAGCAAGGTTTCGCAAAGCACCACGTTGTCGGCCAGCACGCGCTGCAATTCCATCTGGCCCCGGGCGCCGGCCTGCGGCAAGTCATAGCCCACAGTCATGCGCGCACAGTCGGGAAAGGTCAGATCAATGGTGCCGTAAGGCTGCCGCTGCGGCAGCGGACTGGCGGCGTCAAAAAGACCACCGGCAGCCAGGCTTACGGTCAGCTCGGCCCGATTACCCCGATAAGGGCCGATCGCCGTCAACCAGCGCTGCTCCGGTGCGCCCAGCATAGAGGGCGCCAGCACCGGGTGCCGATCGAAGGTAAACCAGGCCAAAAAAACCTGTTCCAGTTCCGGGAAGACATTGACAAACATGCCCTGACCCGCGGTTTCCGGCTGATACCAGGCATCATTGAAACCGGCGTTGAGTATAAACGGCGCAGCGCTGCCCGCCGCGCTGACGGATAAGGTCAGAAGCGCAACCGACAGGCGTGCATTCCAGGTGTTCTTTGAGGCGTGTGACATGAGCAGGCGGGATTTCCAAGCAAGCAGCAGTCTCTATCTTAACCAACCGACCACAGGGGAGGGTTGAGCTTTTCTACCAGCCGGCCACCGCGGGGCAGCCGGCTCAAGCCCCCCTGTTAGCCGCGCAAGCGGGCGGCCAGCTCGCTAAGCGTGGCCGCCAGGGCACCGGTGCCCGCCAGGCCGGCCGCCAGGGTCTCCAGCTCACTGGCCAGCGCGGGATCGGCCTCACCTGCGGCAAAGGCCGAATCGACCCGGCCCAGCGCTTCATCCCAGTTGCTGCGCGCCTCTTCGCTAAGCGCTCCCGCCCGCTGCAGCTGATCCAGATAGGCTCTTGCCACCACGGGCTCCGCCGGCCAGCTTACGGGAAACTGCTGCTGCGGATTGAACAAACGCCCAACCGCGCCCGGCTGCTGGGCCAGTGCCGCGGCAGCGATCTCATTGGCGCTGAGGTATTCACTGGGCGTCAGGCGCAGCACGTCCAGCCCGCGGACGATCTCCGTGCCGTAAATGGCGCCTTCGTAGTAGTAGACCGACCAGAAACCGCCAACCACCAGCTCGTCATCAAACAGTGGCCCTCGGTCAAAGTAGGCAATCTCCACCGGATTGGCTGAATCGGTAAAGTCCATCACGCTGATGCCGCCCTGATACCAGGCCTGGACGAAAATATCGCGCCCGGGTACCGGCACGATGGAGCCGTTATGAGCCACACAGTTCTCGGTCTCCAACTGCGGCGCCGGCATCTTGTAGTGACTGCGGAACTCAAGCTTGCCGTCAACGATGTCATAGATCGCATTAGCGCCCCAGTTCAGCGGATCCCAGGCCCGGCAACGGGGCCGGGAACCGCCACCCCACTCATCGGTAAACAGCACTTTAGTGCCATCGTTATTGAAGGTGGCAGAGTGCCAGTAGGCAAAGCCCGTATCGGTCACCACGTCGATGCGTTTCGGTTCGCGCGGATTGGAAATATCAAAAATAATGCCGTTGCCCGAACAGGCGCCGGCTGCAATAGCGCCGGATGGAAATACCGTAATGTCATGGCACTGGTCCGTAACGTAGGTCTCCTGCGTATCGTCACCGTGGTCACCACCGCGCCACAGGCCGGCCAGGGCGCCGGTTTCATCGTCAGCAAACACCGCCGGACTGTCTACGATGCGCGCAGCGGACGGGTTATCCACGGGGATCTCGATCACATCAATGCGGAACAAAGCCGTGCGATCGTCACCGGGCACTTCATCAAAGCAGCTGGCCAGCTCTTCATTCTCACGTACGATCGAGGTGCCTGAATTGAACACCACAATCTTGCCGTCTGCATCAGGGCCGGACACTACCGAATGCGTATGGGAACCCCGGCAGGTCTGCACGGCACCCACCTGTATCGGGTTTTTCAGATCAGAAATATCGAAAATTCTCAGCCCGCGAAAACGCTCCGGGCTGACATCTTCACTGACACCCTCGAGGCCGCAGTCCAGACGACCTCGGGTCTGTTCCACGGACATGATCAGCAGGTCACCGACAATGGACACGTCACCTTGGCCGCCCGGGCAAACGATGGAGGCCATAAGCTCCGGCATGCCGTCCTGAAGCTGGTAAACGTTGAAGCCATGGTAGCTACCGGCCACCAGCACATCATCGCGGAACGCCATGTCCGTATTGGAAAAACTAAGCATGGGGTAGCGACGATCGGAGTTGTCGCCCAGCAGTCTTGGCGTCTCATCCATCGCGTCCCCGTCGGTATCTGCCTCGTCTTCCAGAGGCAGACTGCCGCGCTCGCCCGGGTTGTCCGGATCGAAAAATCCAGCCGGCTTGGGCAGGGCAGCCAGCAGCTCCATGTTCATGAGGGCCTGTTCCGCATCCCGGAGGCCGGAACGCAGATTGGCCCGGGGGTCTTCAGATAGCGCCACCAGCAGGGCATTCATACGCTCGATTTCAACCGCCTGATCGTTCTGTACGTCCGAGGTGAAATCAAACAGGGTGGCGTCAAAGGCAGCGCCCGGCTGCTCCAGCAGCTCCTCTGCCATGGTCAGCGCACCGTCGTGATGTGGAATCATCAGCTGCAGAAACAGACGATCAAAGGCCGTGCCGCGCGACGCTTCGAGCGCTTCCATTTGTGCCGGCGTGGCCATGCCGGCCATATCGTGATGCGCATGCATGGCATGGTGTGCCGTGGGATCCGGCACCGGCTCACCGCGCTCACGCAACCAGTCCTGCATAAAAGCAATTTCGTCAGCCTGAGTGCTGTCGATGCGCCCCGCCAGATCCAGAATCTCCTGATTGTTGGTACGCTCAGGCGCCCACCGGGACATGACCAGTGCCTGGTGATGATGCGGAATCATATCGGTCAGAAAGCGCACGTCATCCACCGTGTAGGCCGTATCGGCGATCTGTACAGCGTCCTCGGCAGCCAGCGTTTTACTTGGCTGACCCGGAGCACCCGGCTGCACAATGGGTGCCGGCGTTTGGGCCCAGGAAGAAGCGGCCAGCGTCAGCGCCAGCGCGCCCGGCAACACGCCGCGAAGCGTCAAAGAAGAAGCCATAGTGAAAACTCCGAAAGTCGATACCGTTGATAGCGACCTAGCATACACAAGCGCTGGTGATGAATACACGAGGGTCCGCCCGCCGGCATGCAAGCGCTTAGCGCAAATGCCAGCGCTGGGCCTGTCGGTGGGCCGGCTGATAGAGCGGGTGAGCGGGCTCGCCGCTGCGGTTCAGCTTCAGCACGTGCAGGGGCCCCAGCGTGGACCGGACCCGGGCAGATCGTTCCTGAAAGGCACCATGGTTGCCCCAGGCGGCAATCACCAGGCCGGCCTGGCCGCAAAGGCGCTGCAGCCACTCATCGTTGTCCGGACCCACGGGATCAGCAGCAGCCTTCATCACCGTCGGGTCCGTCGCCCGGTAAGCAAACAAGTTACCGTTGGCGACACCGCCGTAGCCCCAACGGCGGGCGAAATCCATGGTGCGGCGCAGGGTAGGGTCATCCAGCTGCTCATCAGCCGTGGAAGGATTCAGCCCAATGAAGCAAACCACGGGCAGGGACTCATCCCAGCGGCGGTAGAGCGCATAGCGATAGTGGCGACAGGGCGAAAACTCAGCGTGTTTGAACATCGTTAGTGACGGCTGGTGAGCTCAGATAGGTGCGTGCGCCAGAGTTTAAATCAGACTCAGCGAAGATCGTGAGCACGTCACCGTTCATGACCTCTGACCCGTGCAAAATTTTGGCGCAAAGGTAAACTGCCGTGCATGAGCTTCAGCAATCAAACCCTCAGCCTCGACGACTTGCCGCACCTGCGAACGGTGGACTGGATTCCCATGCCCCCCGAGCATCGGCGCGAAATTCGCATTGAGCTGGCGATCTTACTCGGCATCCTGCTATTGGCTGGAGCGAGCGCAGCTATCGCCAGCTATCTGGCACCGGCGGCGACCACTCTCAAAGTGGTTCTGGCGCTGGGTTTTACCCTGCTGATCGTGCTGTGGCTCGGCATCGCCTGGCTGGCGCTGCAGCGCGTGCGGCGCAAGGGCTACGCGCTGCGCGAGCATGACCTCGCCTTTCGCAGCGGCGTCATTTTTCGAAAACAGGTGGTTTTGCCCTTCAACCGCATACAACATGTGGAAGTGAGCTCTGGGCCACTTCAGCGCCGCTTCGGCCTGGCCACGCTAAAGTGTTTCACCGCCGGTGGGACCGACGTGGATCTCAGCATCGGCAGTTTGCTGCAGAATGACGCAGAGCGCCTGCGGGAGCTTATTCTGAGTCGCTGTACCCACCTGCAAGACCTGCAGAATCACTAATCCTGCCGCATGAGTGAGTCGCTGATGCCACCCGGGAAACCGTTGCAGGCTGATCCTGTCGAGCAATGGCACCGGATTTCTCCCCTGTCGATTCTTTTTTATGGCTTTGCCTTCATCCGGGACGTTGGCCTCAATGCGTTGCCAGCCCTGGTAGTGGCCGCGGCTGCGCTGGGGAAGTCCCTGGCGACACAGGCCTGGCTCCTGAGCGCTATCGTTCTGCTGGTGCTGCTACTGGCTGCGTATGGTGCGCTTTCCTTCCTGCGCTTTCGCTATGCCCTAGCCGGCGACCGCCTACTGGTGCAACGCGGTGTGCTGCAACGTGAGGCGCTGGACATCAGCTTCGAGCGCATTCAAAACATTAACATCACGACACCCTTCTACATGCGACCCTTCGGCCTCGCCGTTCTGGCCGTTGATACGGCCGGCAGCAGCGGTAAGGAAGTGAGTTTGTTCGGCGTGAAAACCTGCGTGGCCGAAGACATTCGGCGAACCATCGCGGCGCGCCTCAATGAGAACAACACCGCCGGGGCGGCGGCGCAAATCAGCGACGACGCCCTACAGCAGGAGGGCGAGCTGATTGTGGCCCTCAAATCAAAGGACATCCTGCTGTATGGCCTGACCGCCAACTTCCTCCTCTGGGTGGTTTTGGGTACCGGCTTCTTCTTTAGCTCCGGTGACAGCAGCCAAGAGCTGCTGGACCAGCTCGCCGAGTGGCTCCAGCTGGGCAACCGCGTAGATCAGATACAGGCCCGCGGTGGGACCACCCTGCTGGTGCTACTGGGCACCAGCCTGTTGGCGTTGATTCTCCTCGCCTTGCCCATGCTGTCGATGATGGGCGCACTGTTCCGCTACCATGGCTATCAGCTCCTGCGCAGCGAGGACCGCTACCGCTGTTCCCGGGGGCTGCTGAGTAAGCACGATGAGTCCCTCAGCCAACACAAGATTCAGGCCGTGGTCTGGAAACAGAACGCCATTGCGCGTTTGCTCGGGCGTATCAACCTCCAGTTGCAGCAGGCCAGCGCCGGTGTCAGTGTTCAGGCCCAACAGAATTCCGGTATGCCAGGTGCTCGCCCAGCCCTGATTGTGCCTGCCCAGACACCGCCGGAGGCAGCCCGCTTGAGTGCGGAATTCCTTACCGGCGCCCGGCCGGAGCGCGCGCGCTATACCGGTATCTCACGGCTGCGCTACACGCTGGTGAGCACCGCCTGGATCATGGTGCCCCTGACACTGGCCTTGGGCATTCTGGCCATGCTGACCAGCGCTGGTTTTTTGCTCATATCGGCCATGGCAACACTCGCCTTGCTACTGATTTTCTACCGTATATCCGGCCAGTATGGTCTGGCCGTGGACGGCGATTTTGGTTATCACCGCTCAGGGTTTATCGGCCGTACGATCACCGTATTTCCCCTGTTTAAGGTGCAGCGCGTTGATCTCATACAGACACCCTGGCAAGCCCGGCGCGGACTGGCCAACCTGACCATTCATCTGGCATCGCACAGCCTCACGCTTTCCTACCTTCCCGTTTCCAAAGCGGAGCGTTTTCGGGATCTGGCCATTTATCACGCGGAAAGCAGCCAGCGGCGGTGGTTCTAGTCACGGACGTCTAAAAAACCGGACCGCGCTAACCCCTTTCAACCACCGGCATCGTTATGCAGGGTATTCATTGGCTGAAAGGACTATCTTATGACGGCACTTCCCCAAGCTCTGCTGGCCCTGTCTGTGGCCGCTGGCGGCGCGCTGCCCAGCCCCGCGGCTGCGACCGGTGATCAGGCGGTGACCATTTACTCTACCCTGCGCCCGGGCGCCGTTGATCCGGACCTCTATCGCCCGGTTAGCGGGCGCCAAATGGGCGCCCAGTTGCCGGGCTACGCGATGGTTCGACACGATCGACCCTATCGCTTCCAGCAGGGACAACAGGCGCTGCGGGTGCAGGATGTGGCCGCACTCATTGACCCCACAACGGTTAGCTTCAGCTCCCTGGATGAACCGGGCACACGCGTCATAGAACAGAGTTTTCAGTTCGACCTCGTTTCTCAGGACAAGCTGCCGCAAAAATATATTGGTCAGCCCATCACGGTGGAGCAGGCCCTGGGCGATTCCGTCACGCTACTGGATGGCATCCTGCTCAGCGCCAGCGACGGCCTGACGCTTCAGCTTGAAGATGGCTCGGTTCGCGCCCTGCGCAGCTACAGCAACATTCGCTTTCCGGATTTGCCGGGCGGGTTGCTGACCCGTCCGACCCTGCTGTGGCAGCTCGATAGCCCAAGCGCTGGTGAGCAACAGACGCGCTTAAGCTACGAGACCGGCGGCATGACCTGGTGGGCTGACTACAATCTACTGCTGGATGAATCCGATCACTGCCGCGTGGATCTTGGCGCCTGGGTATCGATCATCAACCAGTCCGGCGCCAGCTATGACCAGGCACGGCTCAAGTTGGTCGCTGGTGAGCCCAATCGCGCAGCCCACGCGCGGCCCGCGCGAAGCTACATGCGTGAGGCCATGGCCATGGACGCCGCACCGGCAGGGTTCGAGGAAAAGGCGTTTTTCGAATACCACCTGTACACACTGCCGCGCCCTACGGACCTGCCACAAAATGCCACCAAGCAGCTGGAGCTGTTTCCCGCCGTGCACGCCATTGCCTGTGAAAAAGACTATGTTTTCTCTGCCCACCAGGGCCGCGGCATCAGCCGCGAGCCACAGCTGGACCAGAGCTTTGGTGCCCGGACCAGCGCCGGGGTGCAGGTCTTTGTGCGTTTTGAAAATTCACAGGCGCAGGGCCTGGGCATACCCCTTCCGGCAGGCCGGGTGCGCGTGAACCAGCTGGATACGGCCGATGGCGCGGTGGAATTTATTGGTGAGGATGTGATCCAGCACACACCCCGCAATGAGACCGTGCAGTTGAAGCTGGGCAAAGCCTTCGATTTGGTCGGCGAACGCAAACAGGTCGACTTCCGCATCGACACCCGCAGCCGGCAGCTATGGGAAACCTTCGAGCTGACGCTGCGTAATCAGAAATCAGACCCGGTGCAGATAACGGTGCGCGAAACCCTCTACCGCATGGCCAATGCAGAACTGGAAAGCAGCAGCCATCAGCCCGTCAGGGAAGACAGCAACCAGGTGCGCTTCAGCGTTCCGGTTGGCGCTGAAGACGAGGCTACCCTGCGCTACACGGTTCACTACCGCTGGTAGCTCCCTGGACGTGTCAGCCGGCCTCGCCGCCGGCTGACTCAATGTACTGATCGACCACCTGCTCCAGAATCGCCATGGGCATGGCGCCATTTTTCAGCACCACATCGTGGAAGGTGCGAATATCGAAGTCTTCGCCCAGAGCGTCGCGCGCCCGGTCACGAAGATCCTGAATGGTGATCATGCCGATCTTGTAGCTCAGGGCCTGACCCGGCAGCACAAAATAACGCTCAATCTGACGCTCAATATCCGCCGGCGCCATGGGCGTGTTGGCGGTCATGTATGCGATGCACTGCTCGCGGCTCCAGCCCATGGCGTGCATGCCCGTGTCCACCACCAGACGCACCGCCCGTTTCATCTCCTCAGACAGACGTCCGAAATCTCGCAGGGGCAAGCCCTCATACAAGCCCATCTCCCAGGCCAGAAGCTCCGAGTACAGGGCCCAGCCCTCCGCATAAGCGCTGTAGCCACCATACTTACGGAACTCCGGAATGCCTTCGAGCTCCTGCTGGATCGCCAGTTGAAAGTGATGCCCCGGCGCACCTTCGTGATAGGCCAGGGAGTTCATGATGTGCTTTTGTACCGCATTCATGTCCTGCTGATTGATGTAGTAGACCCCGGGACGTGAACCATCCGGCGCCGGGCGGTCGTAAAACGCCGTGGACGACCCGCGCTCTCGCCAGGGCTCCACGCGCCGCACCTCCAGCGCGGCTTTGGGCAGCACATTGAAGTAGGCATCGGTGTAGCTGTACAGCTCCTCGATCAGAGCTGTGGCATCACGAATGTAGGCGGCACGGCCCGCATCATCATTGGCATAGTAGTTATCCGGGTTGTTGCGCACGAACTCAAAGAAATCGCTTAACTCCCCGTCAAAGCCCACTTCCACCATGATCGCTTCCATGGCCGCACGAATGCGGGCCACTTCCGCCAGCCCCAACTGATGAATTTCAGCCGGCGAGCGCGTGACCGTGGTCCAGTTCTCCACGCGGTTCTGGTAGTAGGCCTCACCATCGGGCAAATCCCAGACCCCGTTGTTGTCATCCGCCAGGGCCTGCAGCCGTTCCAGCTCGGCCGTCAGTGCACCATAGCCCCGGCGGAACGGACCGGACAGGGCGTTAGCCGCATCGTTCACCAGTATGGCTTGCTCCTCCGCATCCAGCCCCAAGGCCGCCAGCTTGGCGCGAAAATCCGCCAGCAGCACGCCGTCCTCCGCGACCTCTTCAAAAGGCGCGCCCTGCAGCATATTGCGAGCCGCCGGCAGCGCACGCGCGTATACCATCATGGGCGGCACCACACCCGCGGCCTCGCTCAGGCGCAGCCGCTCCACATACTGGGCCATGACGGTCTCCACGCCGGCCAGGCGCTCGATATACGCCTCCGCATCAGCGCGTGTCGCGACCTTGTGCTGATTTTGTAAAAAGGTCGGTACCGTGGAGGCAATATTGCGCATCTGTGACACGGCATACTGGTGGTGACGCCAGGGGTAGTTACGCAAATCCTGTTCACGGTTGTACTCAAAGATGCGATAGCTGAGCTGTGACTGTTCGCCAAGGGCCGAGAAATCAAAAGAAGCGCGCAGGCGCGCCAGATCCGCCTCAGCCTGATCCCGGCGCTGCGTGCGAAACGCGTCCGAGTAGTCGTCCCACTTACCGTAATCCTCGGTCTTGCGACCCAGTTGCGCCTGGAACACGGGGCTCTGCGCTACATTGCGCTCAAACACTTCGGTAAAAAAGGCCGCCAAACGCTCATCTTCGGAAACCACCGGCGGCGGCGTTACCGCAGGCGCGACATTGCCAGCAGGGGGAGCTTCACCGCCACAGGCAGCAAGCAGCAAAAGGACCAGAAAAGAAACAGGAAGGCAGGTGCGATTCATGGACGGGCCTCGACAGTCGGTTGGGCGGTGCGCGCAGCGCAAACCACTCGGGGCGCCCACTGTATCAGCTGAGCAGGCCAACCACCGCAAAGCCGAGATAGGTTCCCACCGCGCTGCCCAGGCTACCGACCAGAATGCCCGGCAACAGCAGCTCATCGCGGTTGAGACTGCGCGCCAGGGGCAGCACCGTGGTACTGCCGCCGACATTGGCCGTAGAGGCTACCGCCAGCACGTCCGGATCCGCCTTGATCAGCAGGCCACCACCGAACAGCACCAGCCCGTGAATCAGCACCGCCAGGCCCACAAATGCCACCAGTCGCAGGCCAAGCTCACCCAGGGCCAGCAGGGCACTGAAATCACACAGGGCGCCAATCACCGCCAGAAACAGGTAGGCCCCGTAGGTGCCCAGCAACTGGGCGCCATCCAGACGTCGCACCATGGGTAGCTGCGCCGCCAGCAGCGCCAGCGTGGTCAGAATCAAAATGGAAGGTACCGCCAGGCCGGCCTGCGCCAGCAGCTGTGCCAGATACAGTGACAGCGCATGGGCGCTGAAAGCCAGCGCCAGCAGCGCCGCCAGGCTCATGAGATCCGGCCGGCTCGCTTCGGTAGCAAGCGCTACCGATTCGGTATCTGCTGGCGTCTCGAAAACCTGCACCGGAGTGCGCGCGGGCAGCCAGGCGCGGAGCAGGGCGGGGAGCACCAGCAAGGCGCCCATCCAGATGGCGGTTACCGTGTTATCAACCGCATTTGCACCGGCGAACAGCGCGCCGGATGAAACAACATCATAGTGCAGGGCCAGGGCATTAAAGTTGGCGCTGCCACCCACATAGGTGGCCACAAACCTGCCGGTAAACGGGGCCGCTAAGTCGCCGAGCCAGCTGCTGGCACCGGTCAACCAGGCCGCGCCCATAACACCGCTTACGGTCCCGAGCGCACCAAGCCCAAAAGCCAGAATCATGGGCAAACCGGCCTTCTTCAGGGCACCGAGATGCGCATCCAGCAACAGCAGAAAAATGGACACGGGCGCGCCGACGGATAGCAGCTGGCCATAGACCGGCGGTGGCGTTGCCGAATAGGTGGGTATGACACCGAGGTTAGCCAGCAGCGCTACCAGCAGGATCACCAGCAAGGCACCGCCAATCTTGCGCAACACCGGTTTGCCTGCCAGCCACTGGGCCAGGGCGATGGCCGGCAGGATCACGGCCAGTATGGACAGCGTGCTCACGGGCCGACCTTAGCCCGGCCGCCGGCACATGGCCGCCCATGGCTAGCGGGCATGGCGACGCAGCATGCGGAAGTAGACGCTGGGCAACCAGCGCTTCAGACGCCAGGCCCAGCGCGTATCACGATGAGTGAGCACCAAAAAGCGCTGGCGCTCGACGGCAGCGAATACCTTTTCTGCCACCTGTTCTGCGCTCACACCGGAACGTTGCATCCATTTTTTGACCTGCGCTTGCGTGCCCGCCTGGGTAGCGCGCATGGTTTCCGTCAACCGCGTCGGCACAAAGGCCGGGCAGGCCACGGAAACACCCACACCGTGGTGATATAGCTCGGCGCGTAGCGCTTCGGAAAGTGCAACCACGCCCGCTTTGGCAACGCCATAACTGCTGATTCCCGGGGCACCGGCGAGGCCGGCAAAGGAGGCAATATTAACCAGATGTCCTGCGCCCTGACGCCGCATCACGGCACCGAAACGGCGGCAGCCGCGCACCACGCTCATGAGATCGATATCCAGCACCCAGTCCCAGTCTTCCGGCGGGGTCGAAATCACTGTGCCTGCCGTGGCAACGCCAGCATTGTTAATTAACACCTGCAGGCCGCCCCAGCGTTCCATGACGGCTTGCTCCAGCGCGGCCCAATCGTCTTCCTGGGTGACATCCATCACCAACGCAAACCCCTCGCCGCCAGCCTGTTCCAAAGCGGCAAGGGTCTCCTGGGCGCGCGCGCTGTCAATATCGGTCACCGCCACCCGCCAGCCCTGCTGACTAAAATAGTGAGCCATGGCCGCACCGAGACCGCTACCCGCACCGGTGATGGCTACCGTTTTGCCCCAGTCCGGGCTTTGCTGATTCATGGTCATGGTGCTGCAGTGTACACGGGCAGTCCCTGCTCTGGCAGGATATGCTCAGCCTGAAGGACTAATGAGATCGGACCATGGATAAAAAACAGCAGCGACACGTCATTGGCGGCCCGCAAACCCAGGCCATGCTGGAGCGGGGCATCCCGTTGTTCCGCAACGGTCTGCGCTACGCGCGGGAAATGGAACGCGCCAATCAGCGCGGCTATCGCGGCCCCAACCAAATTGTCATCAGCAAGGCCGAGGGCGATTTCATCTGGGATTTGGACGGCAAGCGCTATATCGATTTTCAAAATGGCTGGGCCACGAACCCTGTGGGCAACTGCCACCCGGAAGTACTGGCAGCGGTGGAGGAAGCCAACCGAACCTACGGTTTTCACTATGACCATCCCCTGCGCTACGAACTGGCGGAGAAGCTCATTACCATCATGCCCAACCAGGCCCTGCCCCGGTTCAGCTTTGAGGTCTCCGGGACGGAAGCGGCAGAATCCGCTGTGCATGCGGCGCTGTGCTATACGCAACGCCGCTATCTCATCACCTTCAGCTCCTCCTTCCACGGTCAGAGCCTGGGCACCAAACTCATGAGCGGCCTGGACGGCGACTATAACCGCTACATGGAAGCCTGGACTGGCGGCGTGATTAAGGCGCCGTATCCCTACAGCGATCACCATCCGGCGGGCATGGACCAGGATCAATATGTGGATTTCTGCCTCTGGTATCTGGATAACCATATTCCAAACGCCATGGTGCCGCGCGACAACGTCGCTGCCGTCATGATCGAACCGGGCCTGGCCGAAGGCGGCAACTGGATTCCCGCCAAGCGATTCCTACAGGGCATCCGGGAAATCTGTGACCGCAACGACTGGCTGTTGATTATTGATGAGGTGCTGACCGGCATGGGGCGCACGGGCAAGATGTGGGCCACGGAACACTACGACGTCGAACCGGATATTCTGGTGGTCGGTAAAAACCTTTCTGGCGGTATCGCCGCCTGCGCCGGCATTGCTGCAAAAGACGAGATTCTTGGGGACAATCCGGAATCTTCCTCCGGCTCAACCTTTGCCGGCACGCCCGCCGGCTGTGCCGCTGGCCTGAAAACACTGGAGCTCTATGAGCGCCTGGGCGTGGTCGATCAGGCCGCCCATCTGGGGCGCGTTGCCAGCGATATCATGGGTCAATGGGAAGCGCGCTATCCCATCGTGCGTCAGGTGCGTAGCAACGGGCTGCTGATGGGCGTGAGCTTCCAGAGCCCGAATCAAGAGGAAGAAGACGGCTGGTATGCCCGGGAAATCCGCAGCCAAATGCTCGATCGCGGCGTGTGGGCCATCTCGGACGGTGAGGTGAACCTGCGCATGTATCCGTCTCTGATCATGGCCGAGGATGTGCTGCGCGAAGGCCTGGGACTAATGGAAGACGCGCTGGCCCACGTGTGCCAGCACGGGCTTAGCGTGGGCAACGCACCGCGCATGCCGACCGGCGTCTGAGGCCGGTCAGCGGCGCGGGCCCTAGGACTGGTCGCGCTGCTCCCAGAAATCCGCGTTCTTGATACCCAGAGCCTTGGGATCAAAACGGTAGCGTGCCACGCCGGCGCGTTTTTGCGCCTCGTAATCGCGTAGCGCCTTGATGGCCGGCCGCGCCGCCAGAAAGATCAGCAGGATGCCAATGATGTTCATCCAGGCCATCACGCCCACCCCGATGTCACCCAGTGCCCAGGCCGTACCGGCGGCACGAATGGCGCCGTAGAAAGCGGATCCGAGCAGGGCCAGTTTGAGCAACAGCATGAGGCCGGGAATGTTGAAGGTCCGACGGATATAGGCCACATTCGTCTCAGCGATGTAGTAGTAGCTGAGCAGGGTGGTGAAGGCGAAGAAAAACAGCGCCAGTGCCACAAAGGGTCCGCCGATACCGGTAAAGACGCTGCTCACCGCCATCTGGGTGAAGGCCGGGCTGTTCGGGTCAACGGAAGCCATGAGGCTGCCGCCGGATACCGCCGCGTCGACACCGGTCACATGATAGGCACCGGTGATCAGAATCATGAAGGCCGTGGCCGAGCAGATAAACAGCGTATCCACGTAGACGGAAAAGGCCTGTACCAGCCCCTGCTGAGCCGGATGATCAACTTCCGCCGCCGCCGCCGCGTGCGGCCCGGTGCCCTGGCCCGCCTCGTTGGAGTAAATACCGCGCTTCACGCCCCAACCGATCACCGCTCCCAGACCCGCCATGGGCGTAAAGGCATCGCCCAGGATAAGCATGATGATGCCCGGCACGGCCGACAGGTTCATGCCAATAATGACCAGCGCACTGATGATGTAAAGCACTGCCATGGCCGGCACCACGACCTGGGTGAAGCGCGCGATCCGCTTGACCCCGCCGAAAATAATGACGGCCAGGGCGACCGTCACAGCGGCGCCCATGATCAATTTGGCCAGGCTCACGTCACCTACCGGCGTCGCCACCATGCGCGCACCACCAGCCGCCAGATCAACCGCGTTACCAATCGCGTTGGCCTGTACGCCCGGCAGCAGCAAACCGCAGGCAAACACCGTGGTCAGTGCAAACAGCCAGGCGTACCATTTCTGACCCAGCGCTTTTTCAATATAGAAAGCGGGCCCGCCACGGTACTGTCCGTCGTCCACTTCCTTATAGATTTGCCCCAGCGTTGACTCCACATAGGCCGTGGAGGCGCCCAGGAACGCCACGACCCACATCCAGAACACAGCGCCCGGTCCGCCAAAGCCAATGGCTGCGGCCACCCCGGCAATATTGCCCGTTCCCACGCGCCCGGACAGGGACACGGCCAGCGCCTGAAAGGTCGAGATACCGGCCGCTGAGGCACGCCCGCTACGCAATAAACGAATCATCTCCGGAAACTGCCGCACCTGGACAAACCGTGTCATCAAGGAGAAAAACAGGCCTGCGCCGAGGCACAGGTACACCAGGGCACTGCTCCAGACGACGTTGTTTACGGTACTGATCAGATCGGTCATGGCATTAGACTCGTGGGTGATGGTCCGGGCCGCAGTGGCCGGGCGCAAAAGCGGCTATTGTGGCAGATTTTTACGCAAGCGTCGGCGGCAGCTGGCGCCCGCCTAGCGATAGCCCTCGGCCTGCAAACTGAACAGGCGTGCGTAGCGCCCGTCGAGGGCCATCAATTCCGCATGGCTCCCGCGCTCGATAATCTGGCCCGCTTCCATCACGATAATCTGGCTGGCCATGCGCACGGTGGAAAAGCGGTGGGAAATCAGAATGGCAATACGGTTGCGCGTGAGCTGGCGAAAATGTTCAAAAATAGTGGCCTCAGCGCCTGCATCCATGGCCGCAGTCGGCTCGTCCAGCACCAGAATATCGGCCCGGGTGCGCATAAAGGCGCGGGCCAGGGCAATCTTCTGCCACTGACCGCCGGAGAGTTCTGTCCCGTCCTTAAACCACTTGCCCAACTGCGTGGCAAAACCGGCCGGCAGCTCATCAACCAGCTCATCCGCCATGCCTTTTAAAGCGGCTTCGCGCCAACGCTGCTCATCTTCAAAGTGCGTCACATCACCCACGCCAATATTCTCTCCCAGCGTAAACTGGTAGCGCGAGAAGTCCTGGAAGATGACCCCAATGCGCTCCCTCAGCGCGTCTTCTTCCCAGTCATTCAGGGGCAGGCCATCCAGAAGAATGCGGCCAGACGTCGGTCGGTAAAGCCGCGTCAGCAACTTGATCAAAGTGGTCTTTCCCGAGCCATTCTCACCCACAATGGCCAGCGACTGGCCCGGGCGGATATGCAGATCCACCTGTTGCAGCGCGGGACGCCGAGCACCGGGATAGGTAAAGCAGACCCCTTCAAAACGTATGCCGTCCTGCGGCCGCGGCCCCGCCGTCAGCGTGCCAAGCTGTGCCGGGTCCGGCGTTTCCAGATATTCATACAGGGTGGAGAGATAAAGATTGTCCTCATACATGCCGCTGATGGCACTGAGGCTGGCCGTGACCGCCGCCTGCCCCTGACGAAACAGCATCACATACATGGTCATCTGGCCCAGGGTAATACGGGCCGCCACCGCCGCGATCGTTACCCAGGCGTAGGCACCATACAGGGCCACCGTACCCAGCAGGCCAAGCACAAAGCCCCAGCCGTCGCGGCGGATGGCCAGGGCCCGATCGCGGGCATAAAGGCGCTTGAAGATGCCGCGGTAGCGGTCCAGCAGCAAGCGCCCGAGACTGAACAGCTTGACCTCCTTAACGTTATCTTCCCGGGCCAGCACCGTTTCCAGATAGATCTGCATGCGCGTATCGGGAGAGCGCCAGCGAAAGAGGGCAAAGGCATCGTTGGAAAAACGCGTTTCTGCCACGAAGGCGGGCAAACCGGCCAACAGCAACACCAACACGGCCCACCAGGAGAACTGCACCAGCAATACGCCATAGCTGACCAGAGAAATCAGGTTCTGGGCCAGGCCAAAGGTGCGGTTAACGAGCGACAGGGGTCGCGATGAGGCCTCACGCCGCGCCCGGGTCAACTTGTCATAGAACTCCGAATCTTCAAACTGGGCCAGCTCCAGTCGCACTGCTTTTTCGAGAATCATCATGTTGACGCGCTGGCCCAACTGAGCGCGTAACAGGGCTTTGCACAGGGATAACCCGCGCTGGGCGCCGGCCAGAAACGCAACAATGGCAGCTTCCAGCGCGACCAGTTTAAAAATTTGGGCCATCTCTGGCGTACCGGAACTGGCCGCCGCCGCCGTGGCCGCTACCACCGCGTCGATGATCAAGGCGCCCACCCAGGCCATGGCCGCGGGCAACAAACCGGCGATCAGGGTGAGCACGGCCAGCACCGCAGTCAGACCGGGATTGGTTGACCAGACCAGTGCCAGTGCGCGACGGCTATAGCGGAATACGCTAAAAAACCCGTCACCGGCTTGTGGTGGCGGGCCTTGCTCTGCGCGTAGCTTGGGTGCGGTGGAGGCCATGCGGGCGATTCTACCCGCACTGACGGTTACTACCCAGTGAAGTGGCCCCTGCTCAGATCAGGGGCCGGGGTGTTCAGTCCTCGGCCGTGGCCGCGCCATCGAGCAGCCGATCCAGAAGTGCCGGCCAGCCGTGGGGAACAGGGAACCCGTCCTCCTGCGACGGCTCACCGGGAACCGGGCGCAGCAGGCGTAGCTCGGCCCCCTGCAGCTCGTGGTTGGCCATGATCCATTCACGGCGCTCTGCATCGATGCGTTCCAGCGCAGCCTGCAGGTCCTCTGCCAGCTGCTGCTCCCGCGCGCGCTGGCGGGCAGAGTAGATAATGCGCGTCGCCAGGGGCACGCCGAGATCGCCATCACACATGCGCAGCAGGGCCGCCGCAGCCAAATAGTAGGTCGCCGCACCATCCGCTTCCAGACGCTCGGCCTGACCGTAGGCAACACCCTCCCGGGTCATGGCTTCAGGCCAGAGCCGCGACTGTGCTGCGTCATCCAGCTGGCAATGGGACAGAACATGACCGATCGCATCTTCGAACGCTTGTTGATACTGCATGGTGAGATCCTCCTTGTGGATGACTCTCATGCTAGGCCTGAGCCCGGCCGTGAGCATTGCGAATACGGACAAGCGCTTGACCCAAGCAGCCAGCCTAGTCCGGCGCGTCGTCGCGATAGTTCTCTTCACGAAAAGGGGGGGTACAAACGGCCAGAAAAACAAGCTCTTCCTGCCCCGTGTTGGCGATACGCTGATGCACGCCCGGTGCAATCAGCACGACGTCGCCGGGGCCCACATCCCGAGGCTCATCAGTACCCAGCCAAACGCGCCCACGGCCTTCCAGTAGGAGGTAGCGCTCCGTGGTATGGAGCAATCGATGCCAGCGCGTGGTTTCCCCGGCCCGCACCCGGGCCCGGGCCACAGACAGCTGCGCGTCCCGTGCCGGATCATTGAGCATTTCCAGAATGAAGCAGCCTTCCTGAAAAAAATATTCATGGTCAGCGTTTGGGCGCAGTACGCCAGAGACGCCGGTCGCAGGTGGTTTCGAATCCTTTGCCATCAACGCCCCGACTCACGCAGTTGCTGACACAGGGACAGGAAGCAGAACTGCGCGCTGGTGGCCATGCAGCCCGCCTGCACGCCGCGGGTAATCAGATCACAATAGCGCTGCGCAGTGGCCGTGCTGGCGGGGTCCGCGCTTTTGAGCAGCGCCGGCTCCAACTCCAGTGCCGCATTAAAAGGTTCAAAGCAGGCGCCCAGGAAACCCTGTGCCCTAACACCACCCGGCTGTGCGCCGAGACAGCGCGATGCATCAGGCTTGCGGTCTGGCGATGTTTGGGCGGGCACTACCGTTACCCGCTGGTCCAGGTCGGCCGCCTCGCAGCTCGCAGCGTTGGTGTAAAAAGGCGTGCCATCATCAGCTTCACAGGCGAGGATACGGGCGCTTGACCCATGCGGCTCTGCGGGCGCCGCTGGGCGCCCCGGTACGACCTGTTCCACCGGCGCAGTCGGAGGCCAGAGGGTTTCCCCGGTGAGGTCCTGCCAGAGCAGGGCGCCCACGCACAGGACCGCCAGCAGCGCCAGCAATGCGCCCAGCCAGATGCCGGCGCCGTGACCCCTGCGCGGCGCCCGGCGCGCCTCTGTGTTGCGTCTCACCGGATCACGGGAAGCCGTCTGCGGCGGCGGTTAAAGCGGCAAGATGCCACTAGCGTTCCAAAACGATATCGACCATCAGGTCATTGGCCAGCTCTTCCAGATGGGCCGTCAGCTCCTGCGCGTCCATGCCCTGCGGGAGCTGCAGGGAAGCCCAGGCACGGAACAATTCGCCGCCGGCCATAGATGCCCCTTCAACCAGGGTCTCCAGGCCGTGGACGTTCACTTTGTGCGCCGCCAAGACGGTAGAGATGTCGGAAACAATGCCCGGACGGTCGTTGCCTACCAATTCCAGACGGTATTCAGGACCGGAAGCAGTCTCTTGCGTGGGCTCACCGCGCCGGATAACCACATGCAGCCCTTCCTCCGCCAGGGACTCCATGGCAGCGGTACAGGACTCAAGATGGGCCTCCGGAACATCAGCCTGCAGCATCCCGGCAAAACGGCCTGACAAGCGCGACATGCTGCTCTGGTTCCAGTGGCCGGAATGCTCACGCAACACTTCCGCAACCCGGCGCACAATACCAGGACGGTCTTTGGCAATAATGGTGAAAACGAGTGGCTGACGCATGCCCAACTTACCCTGTTTGCAAACTCATCGTGTATGGCCTGCGATGATACAGCACGCCAGTGACGTCACCATCATGCATCGAAAACCTACGAAAGTGCTTGTATTCACTGGGCGCGAGGAGTAATTTAGCCTCCGCACTCTGTCCCGGCCGGCGAAAAGCCATATGCCGGTGACAATAGGGGTGGGAAAAGATTAGTTGCACGTCCTCAGAACTCCAGCGGAATTACCCCGGTATCTCCCGTAGATGATCTTGAGCAAGCGATTGATCGTTATCTATCTGCCAATTAGTTAGAGGAATTTCACAATGGCAACCGGTACCGTTAAGTGGTTCAACGAATCAAAAGGATTCGGCTTCATTTCACCGTCAGACGGCGGCAAGGACGTGTTTGTACACTTCTCCGCTATCCAGGGCTCAGGCTTCAAAACCCTGGCGGAAGGTCAGAACGTGACCTTTGACGTGGAGGACGGCCCCAAAGGCCCGCAGGCATCCAATGTGGTGTCCGCCGGCTAAAGGCCTGACCATGCTCAAAAAACCCCGCTTCGGCGGGGTTTTTTTTGCGCAAAAAAAACGCCACCTTGACGGTGGCGTTCAAATAACTACCCGGGCGAGATAGCGGACTTCCTACCCTGGCAGTCATCTGATGAAGAAGTAAGGAGCACGTTGGATGCTCATTGGGGTAAACGTGCATTACCACGAAAACGTATCAGGAAACGTCAAAACTTATGCACAGGCCGCGTCGTTTTCTTGCATTTTTGGGGCTAAAAATATAAACTACTGATTCCTCGCAGTATTTTCTCAGGCAATAATTCAAAGGAACGACCCATTAAGATACGTAAAGGCGAATCTGTTCATCATCCGCAACACGGCATTGGAAAAATCGAAGACATCAGCGAGCGCAGCTATGGCGGCCGCGCAGCAGCAACCTACGCCGAGTTATTCTTCAAACGCCACAATCTGACCCTCACCGTGCTTGAAAAAGATTTGGGTGAGACCGTTCGTGCTCTGATCTCCAGCAAAGACGCAAAGCGTTTGCTGGATGAAATGAAGCAGTGGGATGGCCGCGTGAGCAAGCAGTGGAAAGCCCGCGCGAATGCACATCAGGCAGCCATCGACCGCGGCGACCCGTTCGAGTATGCAAAGGTTTATAAAGGCCTGAGCCGACTGGAAACGCAAGAAGGCCTGCGCGCCCAGGACAAGGCTCACCTGGCCCAGTCCCTGGATCTGCTAGCAGAAGAACTGGCCTGTTCGCTACGCAAGACACCCGAGCAAACGCGACGCATGCTGGCCAAAATCGGCGCCGCCTGAGCGGCACCGATTCTGCGTGCCATCAGCGTTATGTCAGGCGCAAAGGCCTGCGTTCGGTCCTGCCTGATGGTTACAGACCTGCCAAAACTATTCTATGGCGCTGCCTAGGCGGCTGATACCGCTTGCCGCAACGCTGCTATTATGCAGCGGCTGCGTCTGGTGGCCATGGGGGAAAAACACCCCCGATCCGGCATCTCCGGATCTGCCAGCCGTAGAATCAGAGCAAAAGTCAGCTCCGGTCAGCCCGCCACAGCCGCAGCCAACGAATCAAGCGGATCCGTTTTCGCTCATACGCAAGCCACTGCTGCCTGACATCTGGCTTTTCCAGCGGCCACAGGCGGAACGCCAGCCCGTTATGGCCAACGGTCTGCTAATCATCAATGACGACCATGTGGTTCTGGTTGACGGTTGCGGTTCGCCGCTGCTGGCCGATCGCGTAGCAGCAGAGATTCGGGCGCTGACATCGCTACCGTTACGCTACCTCGTTATTACCAACTGGCATGGCGATCATCATCTCGGTGCCTACCGGCTCCGCGCGCACTGGCCCCAGCTGGAAATCGTCAGCCACCGCTACACGCGCGAAGCCATGGATGGTGCACCCATGGACTATCTACCCCGGCTGCAGGCAGAACTGCCCGCGCAGCTGGCCGCGTTACGACAGCTGGAAGCCGCGGGCTTCAGTCAGGACGGCCGTCCTCTACCAACGGTGCTGCGCTCTGATTTTGAGGATCTGGTGCAATTCGACACGCTGATTTTGTCTGAATTACAAGCCAGCAAAGTCACCCTTCCGGACCGCATGTTCACTGATCGCCTGACGCTTAGCAGCGCCCGCCGTGACATCGAAATTCTTTATCTCGGTCGGGGCAGGACCGCGGGCGATGCCCTGGTTTGGCTGCCGGCAGAGGGCCTACTGGCGGCAGGCGACCTGGTGGCAGCCCCCACCCCCTTTGCCGGTGGCAGCTATCCGCGCGCCTGGCTGGAGACTCTGACACAGATGGGAGCCCTGCCGGTTCGAATGCTGGTACCCGGTCATGGCGACGTGCAAGCTGATTCCGTCTATCAAGCACAGCTGCAGGCAACGCTCGCTATGGTCGCGCGAAAAGCCGAGACCGCGGTAACCAGCGGCATCACGGTCGATAAATTCAAGGCAGCTTTCGACTGGGAAGGCCATGATTTTCGCTTTCATGGCAACGATCCGAAGCTGGCGCTGCGGTGGCAGCAATGGTTTGCCGGGCCCGTGCTGGAGGCCGCGCATGATGAGGCTCGGGGTGTAGACAAGGACCCGCTGCTGGCAACTACAACCGTGCGCCAGTGAAGCCGGTTTCCCGCGGCTAAAAAACAAAAACGCCGTCAAATGACGGCGTTCCTGTGACCGCGGACGGCTTGTAACCATCCCCCATTCGCGGTCTCGAGAGCTCCCTCCCTGTGCTACCTAGACCCCTCTGCGGTAGCTAAGTTCTCGGTCCCTCATCTTCTAATACGCAAGGGCCCGAGAAATCAGATCACGCAGAGTCGGGGCAATTTCATGAAGGCACAGCCAACGCGCGCTGAATCAGGAGATCAAGGTTCTGGCGGTGCGCGGTGGTTTCCAGATCGGCGCGGCCAGCGCGGTCCAGTAAACGCTGAATCTGGCCAAGCTGATAAATTGCTACCGAAACCGCAGGCGAGTGGTAGCCATTTGCGGTGCCGTTACCTTGCGCCAGTTTGGCCAGCCGTTGCACGTATTCCACCTGCAGGTTCTGACGCATGGCGTTCACATCACCCTTGCGGTCTGCGGCAAAGATGGCCGTCGTTAAATCAGTCATCATTTGACCCAGACCATACTCATTGCCGTAGAGACCCGAGTCCGTAATGCGCCGCAGCACGGTGGGATGCATGAGATGGTCGAGTACGCTCCGGTGCATGGCCAGCAGCGCATCATGCAGGCGCGGATCCTGCGACCCGCTAAAGCCCCGCCGCTGTTGGGCCGTGTAGCGCAGTAATTCCGGCGACACACGAAACACGTCCGGCGCGAACACCTGCTGCGTGAGTACGTCCATAGCCTGCTGCTGACGTTCCAGGGGTACAGGGGTAAAAGGTGCACCCGCACCGGTCTGACCTTTCATGGAGCGATCGACGTAGACACCACCGATATAGCGTGAAACCACGGCTGCGGCCCGGCCCCACTCGGACAACATGGTGCCCATGCCATCATAAAGTTCCTGATAGGACAGGCCATCATCAATCGCTTGTGGGCCCATATCATCCAGCGTGTCCTGAACCAGCCCCATGCGCATGGAAGCGTAACGGACCGCATCACTGGACATGTCATAGATATTGATGCGCGGATCCAAGCCACGGCCCGGCGACCGCATAT
>JABSSV010000310.1 GCA_013213875.1 Lysobacterales bacterium | reverse complement strand
TACCTGTCTGAGAAAGTCTGGGCACCTTATGGCATGCAGGCAGACGCCGAGTGGATTCTGAATGCAGGTGGCACCGAAATCGGCGGCTGCTGCATATCGGCTCGACTACTCGATTATGCCCTGTTCGGGCAGTTTGCCATGAAGGGCGGCGCTATCGCCGGCACATCGGTCGTGCCCGAGGGCTGGTTTGGCCAAGCTGGCTCTAAGCAGGCTGACATTGGCCGCCCCGGCAGCGGCTACGGCTTTCAGTGGTGGACCTATGACGATGGTAGCTATGCTGCGCAAGGGATATTCGGGCAAGGCATTTTCATCGATCCTGCCCGTGAACTCGTGATAGCCAGCAACAGTAACTGGGCCACGGCGACGGACCCCGAGATGTCCAAACAGCGAGATGGGCTGTATCGCTCGGTTCAGGCGGCAATAGATGCCGAGTCAGCATCCCAGTAGCGAGATGCGCAGGGCGCCTCGTGGGCGGTCTTATTAGTCTGCCTCACTCTGCAGGGTTTGCAGCTCCTGCTCCAGCACAGTGATGTCGCTAATGTGTTGCTCCAGTAGTGCCCGTAAGGGCGCTATATTACGGCGATCTACATGCTCTACCGAGAAGCCCAGCCGACCCGCTTCCACGTGCTGAAGATAAGCATGTAACTCGAGTTGGCTGCTGTTGCTGATATGAATCACCAGCGTAAAGGGCTCGTTGTATTGGGCGTCCCAGAGATCCGGCTGGTCCGTAGCGGCGCCGCCCAGAGAGAGGTCTATGAGTCGTTGGTGCCATACGCTACCGCCTTGTTGGACCTCAACCGGTAGATCTATCGCAACGCGGCTGTACTGGCGTCGCTCGGGCGTGTAATCACTCATGGCTTGTCGCAATTATTCTTATCGATAATAAAACTATAACCCCGCCTCGCAGTGAAAGCGAGGCAGGGCGGGGTGTGGGTGAGGCGCGGGCGGGCTTACTTGAGTTTTCGGTACTTCACACGGTGGGGCTGATCAGCTGCAGCGCCTAGCCGTGCTTTGCGGTCCTCCTCATAGTCGCTGAAGTTGCCCTCGTGAAAGACCACGGAGCCGTCGTCTTCGTAAGCCAGAATGTGAGTCGCGATGCGGTCTAGGAACCAACGGTCGTGTGAAATGACCATTGCGGATCCCGGGAATGCCAGCAAGGCTTCCTCGAGGGCGCGCAGAGTCTCCACATCCAGGTCATTCGTGGGCTCGTCCAGTAGCAGTACATTTGCGCCTTGCTTGAGCAGCTTTGCCAGGTGTAGCCGATTACGCTCACCACCGGAAAGATCCTTAACAAACTTCTGCTGGTCTGACCCCTTGAAGTTGAAACGGCCCACGTACGAGCGAGAGTTCACTTCGTAGTTGCCGATCTTAATGATGTCCTGCTCATCCGACACTTCTTGCCAAACGGTTTTGCTGCCGTCCAGATGATCGCGGCTCTGGTCCACGTAACCGAGTTGTACTGTTTCACCCAGTTTGACCTCACCGCCGTCAGGTTGCTCTGCCCCCATCAGGATTTTAAACAGCGTGGATTTTCCCATGCCGTTGGCGCCGATGATGCCGACTATGCTGCCTTTTGGAACGGTGAAGCTGACGTCGTCGAACAGAAGCCGATCATCGAAGGCTTTCTTCAGGTGTGACACTTCCACTACGTTGTCGCCCAGACGAGGCCCTGGTGGTATGTAAATCTCGTTGGTCTCGTTACGTGTTTGGAATTCCTGCGACTGCAATTCTTCAAAGCGTTGCAGTCGTGCCTTGCTCTTGGCCTGCCGCCCCTTGGGGTTCTGGCGCACCCAATCCAGCTCAGCCTTGATGGCCTTCTGGTGCGAGGCTTCCTGGCGCTGTTCCTGCTCCAGGCGCTGCTCTTTTGCGTCCAGCCAGTCGGAGTAGTTGCCCTCGTAGGGAATGCCGCGACCACGATCCAATTCCAGAATCCAGCCCGCGGCATTGTCCAGAAAGTAACGGTCGTGGGTGATGGCAACAACGGTGCCCGGGAAATCGTGCAGGAAGCGCTCCAGCCATGCCACACTCTCAGCATCGAGGTGGTTGGTGGGCTCGTCCAGCAGCAGCATATCCGGGTTCGACAATAGGAGCCGGCACAGCGCAACGCGCCTGCGCTCACCGCCAGATAAGGTGG
>JABSSV010000031.1 GCA_013213875.1 Lysobacterales bacterium | reverse complement strand
GGGAACCCAGCGGAGATGACGGATCGGTAAAGCCGTTCATCATGTCCACCAGTATGAGGGCTGGGCGTTGGCCCAGCCCGACACTGTGTCGGGTGAGGTTGCCCGAAGCCACCTAGCGCCCGGCGGCAAAGGTGGGGGCGGCTGGCGGATCCAGGTGGGTCTCAGCCTTACAGCGCGCCTTGATCTCCTCGATGGTGCCACCGAAGGAGAACAAGCCGACCTCACCGCGTTCAGCAGCGCGTTCGGCACGCAGCAACTCCGTGGCACCCTGGTCCACACTACCATCTGCAAGCATCACCACCCCGTAGCGCGATGCGCCCTCGGCACTCACCAGACCCCGCGCCACATCCGCGGCGACCAGTTCCGGATCACGCTGCAAGGGGTCACCCCAGCCACCGCCACCCCAGGTATTGAAGTAGAGCAGATCACCGGCTTTGACCTTGATACCTTCCGCTTTCGAGGGCAGCCACTGTTCGGAACCATCAGCGCGCACGAGACGCTTGGTGGAGCGCATGCCCGGATCGCCACCATGAACGCCCCAGGGATAGGTCAACCAGCGTTCGTCGTGTACCGAAATGGTGCCATCAGCGAGGAAACGGTAGGCCACGCTGAGTCCATTGCCGCCGCGGTGCAAGCCCGCGCCGCCGGAATCGGGGATCGTTTCATACTGCTCGATGCGCAGGGGGAAATAGGCCTCGATAAACTCATTGGGCACGTTGGTAAAGCCAGGCCAGAGGGAGTGACCGTCCGGTCCGTCACCCACCGGCCGCCCCGGCACCCCACCAAAGCCGATCTGGAACAGCTGGAACCACTCTCCCTGATCGTCGTAGCCCGCGTAGAACAGATGCGGCGAGTCGGAAAAACCGGCTGCATTCATGGCGTCCGGGGCGCTCTGACCCAGCAGACCACCCATGACATCGAAAATTCGACCCAAAGCGTGGGTACGACCCGACAGGGCCGCCGGATAGTTAGGCTTGAGCAGGGTGCCCTGCGGGATACGCACGTCAACCAGATCATAAAAGCCATCGTTAAAGAGGATCTGGGGGTCAACCAGATTGATGGTAAAGCTGCCGAAGAACATCTTGAACATGTCTTCATTCAGGTAGAAGTTGATGGAACTCTGGGCCTGGGGATCGGTACCTTCGAAATCAAAAATGGCCTTTGAGCCTTCGCGCCACAGTTTGCAGCGGATCTTATAGGGACCCATGCCCACCCCGTCATCACAGACATAGTCCTCAAAGACGCGTGGCTCTTCCGGCACGATCATTTCAATTATGGCTTTCATGGCCATGTAATTGCGTTCGAGCATGATTTCCATGGTCGAATAAAAAATATCGTCACCGAAACGTTCTGCCATTTCGACGCAGCGCTTGGCCGCCGTATTACAGGCCGCCACCAGGGCGTTGAGATCAAAGCGGTTCCACTGCTGCGTGCGCACGTTATGCAGAATCAGCTCCAAAATGTCGGACTGGAGCTCGCCCTTCTTGTACAGCTTGGTGGGCGGGATACGAATACCTTCCTGAAAAATGGTCTCCGCCTTGATGGGAATGGATCCCGGCACCATGCCGCCGTTATCGGACATGTGGCCGAACATGGCGGACCAGGCCATATGGCGTCCGTCCTTGAAGATGGGCACGAGAACGATCCAGTCCGGCAGGTGCGAGACCGCTGCGTTGCACATGTAGGGATCGTTGGTCAGGATCACGTCGCCCTCTTCCAGTTCCCCGTCGTAGGCCTCCATAAAGCCATGGATAAAGGAGCCGAACTGGCCGACCACCATCTTGCCGTCGCGATTGGCGATCATGGGGAAACAGTCACCCTGTTCGCGAATCCCGGGGCTCATGGCCGTGCGAAACAACACCGCATCCATTTCCACGCGAGCGTTACGCAAGGCGTTTTCGATGATATCCACCGTTACCGTATCAACGTCGATGCGCTCAAACGGCGCGCTATTGGTTTCCAGTATGCGAGCGGTCATGCGATGCCCTCCTCGGCGTGGGGCTTGATCAAAAGGTTGCCAACGCTGTCTACCGTGGCGTTGTGTCCGGGCAATATGAGCGTGGTGGAGTCCATCTCCACCACGATGGCTGGGCCGGCAACGACCGTGCCCGCACTCAACACCGCGCGGTCATAAATCACCGCGTCATGCCAGGCGCCCTCATGGTAGAAACGCGTGTCGTGCAGCTTGGCCTGGGCCAGATCAGCACCCGCCGTCCCTACTGTTTCCTGGGCAATATCGGCAGCCCGGGCGCGCACGATTGCGCGAATCATGACCAGTTCATGGTTATTGCCCAGCGCAAAGGTGAACAGCTGCTCATGTTCCTTATCGAAGCGTTGGGTCAGATGGGCCACACCCTCGGCCTCAAGATCCTCCTGCTTGAACTCAAGGCTGATCTGAAAGGCCTGACCCGCATAGCGCACATCAGCCTGATAGACCACTTCCTGCTGATCGGCTGCAATGCCATCGGCATGCAAGGCGACCGACGCACGTTCCCGCAGCGCCTCCAGATCTTCCAGCAAGCGTTCACGGGTCAGGTCTTCGGCCATGGTGACGTAAGTCCGTGAGGCCTCGTCCTGTACCTGGGTGGTGGCATCGCCATAGGCGCAGAGCACACCGGGACCGGGCGGCACGATCACGGGCCAGGAATCGGTCAAAACGCCCATGGCATTGCCGTGCAGTGGTCCGGCACCGCCAAAAGCCACCAGCGCAAAATCACGCGGATCAAAGCCCTGCTCTACCGAGACCAGGCGCAAGGCGCCAAACATGGACTCATTGACAATCTTAATGATGCCTTCCGCCGCTTCCATAAGGCCGATACCCATGGCATCAGCGGCTTTCTGTACGGCGGCCTCCGCCGCTTCCTTATTAATCGCCATGGCGCCGCCCAACTGCACATCGGAGGGCAAATAGCCCAGCACCACGTTCGCATCACAGACCGTTGGTTCCTCACCGCCCTTCATGTAGGCCGCTGGACCGGGCTCCGCACCCGCAGACTGGGGGCCCACCCGCAAGGCCTTGGTCAGCTCGGGAACAAAAGCGATGGACCCCCCTCCGGCACCGACCGTGCGCACATCCACAGAGGGCGCCCGCACCGTGACGTCACCGACGCGCGTCTCGCGACGCACGCGGGCACGACCGTTCTGAATCAGGGCCACATCGGTTGATGTGCCACCCATATCAAAGGTCAGCACGTCACGGTAACCCGCACGGGTGCTGAACCAGGTCGCGCCGGTGACGCCACCCGCCGGACCCGACATGAGGAGATTGACCGGCGAATCGGAGGCGCCCCGCGACGAAGCCAGCCCGCCATCGGAACGAAGGATGCTCAACTGCACCTCGTCCCCCAGACGCTGTTCCAACGAAGCCTGCAGGTTATGCAGGTAGGACGCGACTTCCGGTGCCACATAGGAATTCACCACGGTGGTCTCCGTACGCTCGTATTCCTGCATTTCCGGCACCACCTCAGAGGAAATGGAAATGGGCAGGTCGCCAAACACCTCGCGCGCCACCGCACGGGCCTGAGCCTCATGCTCGCCATTGCCGTAGGCGTTGATAAAGCAGATGGTCAGCGCCTCGATCGCACCACCCGCCTTGAGCTGCTCCAGCGTGGCGCGGAGCGCCGGGGCATCCAGGGGACGTACCACAGAACCATCAGCGCCCATGCGTTCGTCGGCTTCGACGGTCAATTCCAACGGCGCCAACAGCGGTTTCTTCACGTAGCTGACCCAGCCACCCAGTCCACCGGGGCAGAAAGAACGTGCCACCTGCAGCGTCTGCTTATAGCCCCGGGTCGGGACTAACCCTACCCGCGCGCCTTTCCCGGTCAGAACCGCGTTGGTCGCCACCGTGGTGCCGTGCATCACGCGCGAGATTTGCGCTGGCTTAACGCCGGACTCGGCGCAGATACGCTCCACGCCGTTGAGCACGCCAAGGGACGAATCCTGGGGCGTAGAAGGGACTTTGGCCGTATGCGTCTGGCCCGTTGTTTCGTTAATCAGCAGCAGGTCCGTGAAGGTGCCTCCCACATCAACGCCTAAGCGATAACTCATCTCGCACTCCCTAGGTTGTTTTGTTGTTTTGTCTTTTTATCTGTTAACTGTGACCTCACGCGGCCACGTTTCGCTCCAGCCAGGCCCGGGCGCGACCACCTGGCGCCGTGCCGGTCAATTCCTGAGCCAGGGCGGATGCGCGCATCAAAGCAGGCAGATCAACGCCGGTCTGAAAGCCCATCTGCTCCAGCATCATCACCACATCTTCCGTGGCCACGTTGCCGGACGCACCCGGCGCAAAGGGACAGCCACCCAGCCCGCCAATGGAGGCGTCAAAACGCCGGATACCGGCGCTCGCAGCGGCATAGACATTCGCCAGCCCCATGGCGCGCGTATCATGGAAATGGCACGCCAGCCGTTCCGCACCGTGACGCTTGACCAGCGTCTCCATAAGGGTCCGGGTCTGAGCCGGATTGGCAGCGCCGATCGTGTCCGCGACCACATAGCGGTCTACGCCCAAAGCCAGAAAACGCTCCGCGGAGTCCCATATGACCTCTGGATCAACCGGGCCCGCGAAGGGGCACTCAAACGCCACGGAAATGGTCGCTGTACATTCGACCCCATCAGCCCGGGCCCGCTCCAGAATGGCCACGGTAGCCGCATCCGCTTCCGCCATGGTCATGCGCACGTTAGCCTGCGCCATCTCATCGGTACCGTAGAGCACGGTGGTTACTGATTGGGCCCCGGCCGCGGTAGCCAGGTCATAACCTTTCTCATTGGGAATGAGTACCGCCAGATCAGCCGACTCACCTTCCAGTGCGGCCACGATCTCCGCCGCACCAGCCATGGCCGGCACGGCCTTGGGCGATACAAATGCTGCAATCTCGATATGTTTCACCGAGGCTGCCAGCAGCGCGTGCACTAGGGACACCCGCTGCTCAGGACTGAGTACTTTTTTCTGGTTTTGAAGGCCGTCACGCGGCCCCACATCATTGATGGTGACCTGCTCTGTCATCGTCCAATCGTCTCCTTGTCCGCCAGCGCCTGAATCTCATCATCGCTGTAGCCCAGCAGGTCACCGAGCACCTGCTGCGTATGTTGTCCCACGGTGGGCGCCGCGCTGAAAGACTCCTCATGGGTACGCGACAGCTTGATGGGGTTGCCCACACCGCGCGTGGCCTTACCGTTTGGGTGTTTGAGTTCTATGACCATATTCCGGTGCCGGACCTGTTCCTCATTCAACGCCTGACTGAGCCGGTTGACCGGCGCACAGGGGATGCGTTCCGCCTGCAGTGCAGCCAGCCAATGTGCCGAGTCCTTCTCTCCCAACACTTCATTCAGGCGCCGATTGATCAAGTCACGGCCCTCCCATCGGCCGGGCTGGCCGTCAAACGCGGGATCGTCAAATTCCGCGATAGGCACCACCTTTTTGAGGTTTTGCCAGAAATTGTCGGTAATCACGGCAATAACAATGTAGCCATCGCGGGTGCGATAGGTGTTGTAGGGCACGTGGACGAAATGGGAATTGCCGATGGGATAGGGATCTTCGCCAGAGAGAAAATGCATGGTCGCCATGTAGCTCAGCATGGATACCTGGCAATCCAGCATGGAAATATCCACGTGCTGTCCGCGGCCACTGTTGGCGCGCTCCACCAGCGCCGAAAGAATCCCCATGGCGGAAAACATGCCGCCGCCCAGATCACCGATAGGAATACCCGCGCGCACCGGATGCTCTGCATCCGGGCCGGTGATAGACATGCCGCCACCCATGGCCTGAGCAACCTGGTCAAAGGCCGGCCGCTTGGGGTTCGGGCCATCAGACCCAAAACCGGTAATGGTGCAGGTGATGATGCGGGGGTTGATGGCCTGCAGCGTGTCGTAGTCAATACCCAGGCGCTCCGGGACTCCGACGCCAAAATTGGAAATCACCACGTCTGACTCGCGCACCAGATCGTGAAACACGCGCTGCCCGTCCGGGCTTTTCAGGTCAATTGCAATGCTCTGCTTGTTACGGTTAAGCGCCAGGTAGTAAGCGCCCATCCCGTCCAGCGAGTTCTTTGGGTCATTGGCCAGTAGCTTGCGCGTGCCCTCTCCGGCCAGCGGTTCAACCTTAATGGTCTCCGCGCCGAGATCCGCCAGCATCATGGCCCCGTAAGGGCCCGCCAGCATGTGCGTCAGATCCAACACGCGCACGCCCTGCAGCGGTTTGTTCATGACCATCATCCTCTTTATTTTTGGCTTTATTTTGCGCGCAGATGCAGGCTCTTTGGCCTTGGCCTGCGCGGCACTCCCGCGAAAATACTCGCACGCATGGGTCATAAGAGCGTGAATCTCGACTCATGGCCACAGGATGAAGCGCCGGTGTCTGGCCATCTGTGCCCGGGAAAGCATCAGTGGGTGGCCATGCTGGCCGGCGGTGAAAGGCAAGCCCCAGCGACGCGGCTGCCCGAAGTCAGCCGCTACTCGCCGTAGGGAATCCAGATGTTTTTTATTTCCACCGCCTTTCTCAGGAAGCTCTCGCCCTCGCCCTGATCGGGATCAAACCAGTCATGGAAACGGCCATAGTTGACCCAGGTGCGCTTCATGGAAGCCGCCGCCGCCTGCTCCACCAACTGGCTGCCCTCCGCGGTACCCCAGTACCAGAGTCCCTGCATGTCATAGTGGCTGGCCAGCGTCGGCAGTAGCTCTGGCTCCCGACCGGTAACAATATTCAATGCACCGGCCGGCAGGTCCGAGGTATCCATGATCTGATAAAAGTCGGTGGCCAGAAGCGCATAGCGCCGGGACGGAATCACCACCACCCGATTACCCATGGCCAGCGCCGGTAGCACGGTGGAAATAAAACCAATCAGGCCGGCCTCTTCCGGGGCCACAATGCCCATCACGCCCAGCGGCTCGCGCATGGCCAGGGTCACATTTCGATAGGGCGTGGCGTGAATCTGACCATCATACTTATCAGCCAGAGCCGCGTAGCTGAAAATCCGGCGCAGGCAGAGATCCAGCTCCGCTTCCGCCTTGCTCAGATCCTGACCGGACAGGCTGGCCAGGCGCGCCGCAAATTCCGCCGCTCGGATCTGCAGGTTTTCCGCCAGATAAAACAGTACCTGCGCCCGGTTATGGGCCGTGGCCTGAGTCCAACCCTGCCCCTTGACCGCCGCCTCGACCGCGTTGCGAATGTCCTTACGATTGCCGTCCGGAATCTCCCCAAGCAGCTGTCCTTTCACATCGTAAACCGGGAGACAATAGCCACTATCCGGTCGCTGCTGGCGCCCGCCGATGTAAAGTTTCGCGGTGCGATCGAGACCGCCTGCTAGCGGCTTTGACTGCGGCGATGAAGGCTCAAGCGCCGCATAGCTGGGCTGGTCTGTCAATAAACGCTCCCAGCCAGGGCGGACGTATTCAAACAGTCCTTCCCGCCCGCCTTCACGGCCGAAGCCGGACTCGCGGTAGCCACCGAATCCAGCCGCCGCGTCAAAACGATTGGTGCAGTTCACCCACACAGAGCCGGCCTTGAGCGCCGGGGCCACATCCAGCGCCAGATTGATGTTCTCTGTCCAGACGCTCGCAGCCAGGCCGTAGCGGCTGTTGTTGGCCAAAGTGACCGCTTCAGCCGGCGTACGGAACGTCATGCTCACCAGCACCGGTCCGAACACCTCCTCCTGGGCCAAGGTGGCGGAGGGCTGCACATCGGTCAGCAATGTGGGCGGATAGAAGCAGCCCTCGGCCGGCATGGGCGTATCCGGCTGCCACAAGCTGGCCCCTTCTTCCACACCCAACGCCACCAGCTCCCGGATGCGTTCGAGCTGCACCGGATCCACCACGGCGCCCATATCGATGCCCTTATCCAGCGAATCACCCACCAGCAGCCGGCGCATGCGCTCACGCAATTTGCTCAGCAGGGTTTCGGCAATCGACTCCTGCACCAGCAGGCGGGAGCCGGCACAGCATACCT
>JABSSV010000309.1 GCA_013213875.1 Lysobacterales bacterium | reverse complement strand
GACCGGGATCGTAGCGTTGGAACCAACCCATGATGTTATCGGTCTTGGCGATCAGGCGGCTGGGGCGACTGGCGATGGAATGGGATGCACCCGGCACCCGGATCAGCGCCGTATCCACCCCCTTGAGTTTCAGCGCCGTATAGAACTGCTCGGCTTCCCAGGTGGGCGTGCGCCAGTCTTCCTCACCCACCATGACCAGCGTGGGGGTTGTCACTTCGCCTACCAGCATGATCGGCGAGCGGTCCAGAAAAGCGGCCGCATCTTCCCAGGGGTCAGCCCGAATCCAGTGCCGCTTCACAAAGGCGGCGATATCGGCGGCCAGGGCCATGGTCATCCAGTTAATCACCGGCTTGATGGAGGCCGCTGCGGCAAAGCGCTGGGTCTTGCCCACAATCCAGGCGGTCAGAATGCCGCCGCCGGAGCCACCGGTGACAAACAGCCGATCGGCGCTGACATACTGTTTGGCGATCAGATGATCCACCACGCTCATGAGGTCGTCATAGTCATAGCCGGGATAGGCCAGGTCGATGGCCTGGGCGAAGGCTTCGCCATAGCCCGTGGAGCCGCGCGGGTTCACATAAACGGTGACATAGCCTTCCGCTGCGAAACGCTGAATCTCAGCCGCAAAAGTGGGGCCATACATGGCAAAGGGTCCGCCGTGAATCTCCAGGATCATAGGGTAGCTGCCATCGGGCTCAAAGCCGGGAGGCAGGGCCACCCAGGCCTCGATTTCCAGCCCGTCATGACGGGAGGGCACCTGAATTTCTTCGATAGATGCCAGCGCCAGATGAGGCAGTAAATCGTCATTAAGTGCGGTGAGCTCACGCTCTTCTACGCCGCCGCCGGCTACGGCGATGTCGGCGGGTTTGTCCGGCGCAGCGGCGGTATAGGCAAACACCGGCCGGCGTGTTGCCGACAGGGAATAGGACCCGGCAGCATAGGGCCGCCCGATCGAGGTGCCTCCGATACCGCTGATTTCCGGCGTGACCTTGCCCGTGAGATCGATGCGCACCACGCGCAGTTCACCGGCGTCCTCGATCATGGCAAACAGGGCGCGCCCATCAGCGCGCCAGCGAAGATCCGAAAACTCGCGGTCGAAATCCGCCGCCAGCTGGCGTGTGTTGGAGCCGTCAGCGTCCATGAGATACAGGCGCGTTTGTTGCCAGGATTTCAGCGCGTCGTCATACCCCAGGTAGGCGATCATGCTGCCATCGGGAGAGGGTGTGGGCGCCTGATCCGGGCCGTCCCGATCCGTCAGGCGGGTCAGGGTCAGGGAAGTGAGATCAACGGCAAAAATATCACTTTCAATGGGGTCAAGGTCCCGGTCTTCATTCGGGTTGCCCACCACCAGCAGGGTCTTATTGCCCAGCCAGGCCGGCTGGCCATAGTCAGCTTCGCCGCGGGTGATCTGGCGCGGTGTGCCGCCGCTGGCGGGCAAAGTGAACACCTGCCTGCTGCCTTCTGAGAGGTAGCCCTGACCGTCGAAGCGAAAGGTGATGTCATCGAAGACGCGCACGGGCTCAGACCAGCTGGCACCTTCCGGCTTACTGGGCGGGGTGGCAAAGCTGGGCGCCTGACTTTTTACCAACATGGTAAAGGCGATTTGCTGGCCGTCCGGTGACCATTGAGCCTGGCTGGGTGCGGCCTCAAATTGCGCCAGGGCCACACTGCGGCCCGAATCCAGATAGAGCAGTCTCAGTTCTGGCCGGCCATCGCTGCTGCTGGCGTACAGCAGCCGGTTGCCGTCGGGAGACCAGCGCGGCGCGTTGGCTGCTGCGCCGCCGACCACCAGGGGCCGGTGGGCGCCACTGGCCACATCCAGTGTCCACAGATCGCCACGCACCCGATCGGCGAGCCGGTCCATGGAGCGGCGTACATAAACGATGGTTTTGCCATCCGGCGAAATCTGCGGGTCCGCGCCATATTCCAGGTCAAAAACGCGCTCGGCGCTAAAGCGCTGCTGGCGGTCATGCTCCTGCGCCGGTGATGCAGCGGCGGCGCTGGCCGACAGAAGCGGGGCGGCAAGCAGGAGCCAGCCGGCAAACAAGTTGGAAGGTTTCACAGACAGATCCTCTCAAGCGGTGCTTTGCAATTCGAGCGCGCAGTATAGAGCAGGTGATTTGAGCGGCCGTGAGGGCCGTGTTTGCGGCTTCGCGCTATTCCATCTGCCCCGACCTTGCCCCCGGGCGGCGGCAGATCAATGGGTGCGCTTGCGGTACCATAGGTGCATGAAAAAACTCTCCCTGTACTGGTTCTTGGGTCTGTGTGTGCCGCTGTCGGCGCATGCGGAATATGATCTGGGCCTGATTTCCCTGCCGGAAGGTTTCGAGATCAGCGTCTACGCCGACGAGGTCGACAATGCGCGCCAGCTGGCCCTGGGCGACCAGGGCACCCTGTTTGTGGGGTCCCGGCGGGCCGGCAAGGTGCATGCGGTGATTGATGATGATGGTGATCAGAAGGCCGATCGCGTGCTGCTGCTGGCCGAAGGGCTGGAAATGCCGTCAGGCATCGCCTTTCATGACGGTTCGCTCTATGTGGCAGCGGTTAGCCGGGTGCTGCGCTATGACGACATTGAATCGCGGCTGGACAATCCGCCGGAGCCGGTGCTGGTGAGTGATGCGTTGCCAACGGACCGTCATCATGGCTGGAAGTACATCCGTTTTGGGCCCGCTGGCGATCTTTGGTTGCCTGTCGGGGCACCGTGCAATGTCTGTGATGAGGCCGGCTACGCGGAAATCCGGCGCATGGACATCAGTGACGGCAGCATGGAAACCTGGGCCTATGGTGTGCGCAATAGCGTGGGGCTGGCCTTCCACCCGGAAACCGATGAGCTCTGGTTCACGGACAATGGTCGCGACATGATGGGCGATGATATGCCGCAGTGTGAACTGAACCATGCACCAAAACAGGGCATGCATTTCGGCTTTCCTTACTGTCATCAGGGCGACACGCTGGATCCGGAGTTTGGGGCCGGTCGCGCCTGTGCCGATTACACACCGCCAGAAATCGGCCTCGGACCGCATGTGGCGCCCCTGGGGTTGGCCTTCTACACCGGCGATATGTTCCCGGCGCGCTATAGAAACCAGTTATTTATTGCGGAGCATGGCAGCTGGAACCGTACCAATAAGATCGGCTATCGGGTGAAGATGGTTGAGCTGGATGCGGCCGGTGCGGTCACCGGGCAACAGGTATTTGCTGAGGGCTGGCTGCAGGATGAGGAAAGCTGGGGGCGCCCTAATGATGTGCTGGTCATGCCGGACGGAGCGCTGCTAATTTCTGATGACCAGGCCGGTGTGATCTACCGTATCAGCCACGCGGGAAGCCCGGAGGCGCAGCGGGCACCATGACCCTGCTGCAAATCGCGGTGCTGGCCCTGATTCAGGGCCTGACCGAGTTTCTGCCGGTATCCAGTTCGGCCCATCTGATTCTGGTCAGTCGTCTGTTTCACTGGCCCGATCAGGGGCTGGAATTGGACGTGGCGGTGCATATAGGGACGCTGATCGCCGTCCTGATCTATTTTCGCCATGATTTCCGTGGCTTAATCTCTGCCTGGCGGGAGCCCGCGGACCATCCGGTCACGCGTCAGCGTCGGCGTGTCGGTCTGTGCCTGGTGCTGGGGACGGTGCCGGTGGTGCTGGTGGGCGGACTGTTCTACGAACAGATTGCAGGCAACCTGCGCAATGTCCGTGTTATTGCCGTGGCCACGGTGCTGTTTGGCCTGCTGCTGCTGCTGGTGGACCGCTACCGCCCGCGGACCCGGGAGCTGCGCGAGCTCACGCTGCGCGATGGCGTGCTTATCGGTCTGGCGCAGACTCTGGCGCTCATCCCCGGTGTATCCCGCTCCGGTGCCACCTTGACCATGGGGCGCTGGCTGCAGCTCACGCCTGAAGCGGCGGCACGCTTTTCTTTTCTATTGTCCGTGCCGGTTATCGCCCTGGCCGGAGTGCGCGGTGGCTGGGCGCTCGCCATGCACGGCTCGCCCCTGGCCTGGAGTCAATTCCTCACCGCTATTGTGCTGGCCGCGCTGGCCGGCTGGTTCTGTATCGCTGCCTTTCTGTCGTTGCTGCGTCGTGTGGGGCTGCTACCTTTCATTGTCTACCGCCTCGCTCTGGGGCTGGTGCTGCTCGGTCTTGCCATCTAGGCACCAAAAGAGTGCATAAAAACGATCGCTGTGCCAAAATGGTGCAATCCATCAGCATGGCATGGCAGGCCAATCGCAGGGTCATTTAAATCTGGCGTTGATCTTCGGTGAAAAATTGCTGAAAAGCGCCGAAATTAGCTGCCAATCACTTGCCTGCCGCAGATAAATTCTTGGTATGAATCCTGCATTACCATACCGAACCAGTTGGGGTCGCCCGGCGACCGTCACTGCAACAAGAACGCTTGACGCTACACAATGAGGAATCAAGAGCAATGAGCAGCAAAGACATCCTGAAGACCATGAAGGAAGAAGACGTCGAGTTCATCGACCTCCGCTTTGTCGATACGAAAGGCAAAGAGCAGCACGTTTCCCTGCCGAGCACGGCGGTAGACGATGACTTCTTTGAAGAAGGCAAAATGTTCGACGGCTCCTCCATCGCCGGTTGGAAAGGTATTAATGAGTCAGACATGGTTCTCATGCCGGATCTGGATTCGGCGGTGATGGACCCGTTTTCCGAGCACCGCACGCTGCTGTTGCGCTGCGATGTGCTGGAGCCGGATACCATGGAAGGCTACGATCGCTGCCCGCGCTCGCTGGCCAAGCGCGCCGAGGCCTACCTGAAGTCTACGGGTATCGCTGATACGGCCCTGTTTGGTCCGGAGCCGGAATTTTTTGTCTTCGATGACGTGCGCTTCGGTGACGACATCAGTGGCGCGTTCTACCAGATTGATTCGGAAGAAGCGGGCTGGAATACCGGTTCTGAGTACGAAGGCGGTAACCTTGGCCATCGCACGCGCATGAAGGGCGGTTACTTCCCGGTTCCGCCGGTGGATTCCCTGCACAACCTGCGCGCTGACATGTGCCAGGTGATCGAAGCGCTGGGCGTGGAAGTGGAAGTGCATCACCACGAAGTGGGCACGGCGGGCCAGTGTGAGATCGGCACCAAGTTCAACACCCTGACCCGCAAGGCTGACGAAATGCTGCTGCTGAAATATGCGGTACACAACGTCGCCGCCGCCAATGGTCAGACGGCAACTTTCATGCCCAAGCCGCTGGTGGGTGACAATGGTTCGGGCATGCATGTCCACCAGTCCGTGTTCAAAGGCGGGGACAACATGTTTGCCGGTGATCATCCCACCGGGTTGAGCGAGATGGCGTTGTATTACATCGGCGGAATTTTCAAGCACGCACGTGCGCTCAACGCCTTTACCAATTCGAGCACCAACAGTTACAAGCGTCTGGTGCCCGGATTTGAGGCGCCGGTCATGCTGGCCTATTCTGCATGTAACCGGTCGGCATCCTGTCGTATTCCGTATGTGGCAAATCCGAAGGGTCGACGTATAGAGATCCGTTTCCCCGATGCCACCGCCAATCCCTACCTGGCGTTTACGGCCATGATGATGGCCGGACTAGATGGCATCCAGAACAAGATCCACCCCGGTGAGCCACTCGATAAGGATCTGTACGATTTGCCGCCTGAGGAAGAAAAGGGCATCCCGACGGTCGCCCATTCTCTTGACGTCGCTCTGGAAGCG
>JABSSV010000308.1 GCA_013213875.1 Lysobacterales bacterium | reverse complement strand
GGCCGGGCTTCGGCGACAACATGCGGGTGCTGGAGTGGGTGTTGAAGCGCTGCAGCGGGACGCTCGCGGCAGAACCGTCGCCGGTTGGTGGCCTGCCCCGATCGGGTGAACTCAATACGGATGGTTTGAGTCTCGCCGATGGCGCTATGCAGCAGCTCACGGCGGTTGATGCTGAGGCCTGGCAGCAAGAGCTGGCTGACATTGAGAGCTACATTCTGAGCTTCGGTGATCGTGCACCGGCGGGCTTACTGGAAGAACTGGCTCGCGTGCGGTCGGCCTTGTCAGGCCAGCCGCGCGATTGATCGACCGCGGACCCGGAGCATTTCCGGGTCCGTAAATCTTATCCTCCCGCCCATGTCGGTGGACCCTATTACGATACCTGCCCGGATGGCCGGGTTGCCGTTTCCCGATGCTTCCTGAACAGCTGCCTGCTGGCACGGTCTCGGCAATGCATGACAAGCCCGTTTGTGGATTCCTCCTGCCGGTGACGGGTCGGTGGCTATGAAAAGTGTTTTGCATAGGATTTCCGGGAACCCATGCATCGATTTCGTTTTGCCGCAACCCGGTTCGTCCTCAGTAACGCCTTCCCGGGGTGTGTTTGGGCGGCAAAAGGGGCACGGCTGCATGGCGACGAATTTTCGTGTTTTTCGCCGAATAGGCCATTAGTAACACGCGTTTGTGTGCAGAATCGGCAGAAATTCATCCTCCTCTGTAGGCGCCAGACAGGCCGGCAGCGGGGTGTTTTCCAATAAAAATAGATAGTTAGTGTGGTTTAACAGTTGGTTAACGAAACCTTTTCATTCTCTTGCGCTTGCGGTACGATTTGGCGGAATTGGGGTTTTGGCCTCCTTCGCTGTTGTGCATGCAGAAAAACAGCGCTCGGGGAAACTTCGATCGAACCACAACACACCAAAGTCAATTTGGGAGACCTTTAGAGATGAAATACAACCGTAATCCTCTGTCACAGGCAATCGGAACGACCCTGTGCACCAGCGCTGTGGCCAGTCTGGCACTCGCGTCCGGGGTTGCCTTTGCACAGGAAGACGCCGACGAAGAAGGTGTCGAGCTTGATCGTGTGCAGGTAACCGGTTCGCGCATTAAGCGCGTTGATATTGAAGGCGCCACGCCAGTCACGGTGATCAACCGGGAAGAAATCGACCTCTCCGGTGACGTCAGCGTATCTGAACTGCTGCGTTCAACGCCTTTCAACAGCTTCGGTTCATTCACCGAGCAGTCTGGTTTTGCCAACGCGCAAGCCGGTACGGCTGCCGTGAGCCTGCGTGGTCTGGGTTCCCAGCGTACGCTGGTCCTGATCAACGGCCGCCGCATGAACTCCAACCCCGGGGGCGGTGCCTCCAACCAGAACATCAACCTGATTCCTCTGGACATGGTTGAGCGGGTTGAGATCCTGCGTGACGGCGCTTCCGCTATCTACGGTTCTGACGCCATTGCGGGCGTTGTTAACATCATCACCCGTCAGGACATCGACGGCGTGACCGCGACCGTACAGCTGGAAGATTCCACCTATGCGGGCGGTGAGACCGAGCGCTACTCTGTTGCTGGCGGTGCTAGCGGCGATAACGGGAACGTGACCTTCTCTATTGAGCATCTGCGTCGCTCCGCGATTTTTGACCGGGACATTCCGGAATTCGCCAACGCAGTTGCCCCGGGCCTCGATGCGATCTCCAGCTTCGGTTTCCCCGGCACGGCCATCATGCAGGGCGGTGCGCAAGCCGGTCTGAACTTTGCCGACCCGCGCTGCCCCAGCAATGTCGGAGAGTCTGAGCAGTTCCCCAACAGCTACCGTTGGGACTTCAACGACTTCTTTGCTGGCTCTGATCAGCTGTTCTCAACCCGATGCGGCTACAACTTCGCCGCCGATACCATGGCCATTCCGCGTCTCGAGCGGACCAGTGCCTACATCGATGCCAAGTTCGACGTGACCAACAACACGCAGTTCCTGGCGCGTGCGCTGCTGGTGC
>JABSSV010000307.1 GCA_013213875.1 Lysobacterales bacterium | reverse complement strand
GTAACCTGCTGCTGACGCTGGGTGCACTGCTGCTCCTGGTCTTTGCCGGGTTTAAGCTCTGGTCTGCGGGCGCCAGCGATGCGGGTCTCGAGGCCTTTGCCGCGGCGAGGGAACAGCAGCAGTCGCAGCCCACGGTCCCGGTATCAGATCTTGCGCCGACGGCGGCGCATCCGCTCATGCCCGGTGATCGGGGTGAAGAGCCGGATATGAGTCTCTGGTCGGCGCCGCGTAAAACCGCCTTTGCAGCCGCCAGCGAAGCGGGTGAGGAGACGCCCGGTGCGGTGCTTAGCATCGACCATCTGGGTATCAACGTGCCGGTCTACAACGGCGCCAGTGAATTAAATCTCAACCGCGGCGTGGCCCGGATTCTCGGCACGGCGCGGCTGGGGCAGGGCGGCAATTTGGGTATTGCCGGCCATCGCGACAGTTTCTTTCGCGCCCTAAAAGACATTCAGCTGGGAGATCCGCTCACGCTGGAGACGCTCTCCGGCACACAAAATTTTGCGGTATCATCGATCGAAATTATCGAGCCTGATGAGCTCCGGGTTTTGGCGCCCAGCACGTCACCAACGCTAACGCTTGTGACCTGCTATCCTTTTTATTATGTCGGCAACGCACCGCAACGATTTATCGTGAAAGCAAAAGCAGTTGAAGATGAAGTCAGTACTTAAAAGGAGGATGTTATGAAGAAGTTGACTATGGTAGCCCTGGGTACGGCAATGTCCCTGGGTTTCGCAGTGTCTGCGCAGGCTGATGGACATACCTGTGCCGACCTGACCTTTACGCCCGCAGTTTATGAGATGTGGCCCCATGCAGATGACGGCTGTCTCGAGGTGGTAACCCGTGACGATGGCGAGAAATACGCTCGCTATGAAGCCGAAGTGGTATCACAGAGCCCGAGCGGCACCTACGTGCGCTACATCCTGCAGGATGGTTCCAAGACCCCGAGCCGGAAAGTGAATCCGCCGCCGGGCTTTGAAGCCATGATCGGTGGTGAAGCCATGAAGATCGCAGATCTGAATCCGCGTCAGAAGGTGAATGTCTATCTGCCGTCTTCGGCCTGGGCGCAGCCCGAGCCGGTTGCCGCCGTAGAGCCACCGCCGCCGCCACCGCCGCCGCCCGCGCCGGAGCCGGAGCCGATGATGCCGGAAACCGCTGGCAACACCGGTTGGCTGGCCCTCATGGGCGGTCTGTTCCTGTTGCTGGGTGGCGCGCTGCGCTTCGCTCGTCAGCAGTAAAGGCCAGCCATACACCGGGCGCTGCCCGGAATGACAAAGGGCGCCACTTGGCGCCCTTTGTTTTGGTGGCTTGGTTACCGCGCTAGCGCGATGCGTCCTGGAACGGATTGGCTTCTTCCTCACTGTTCTTGATAAACAGCGTTTGCGCTCCCTGGGAGAAGCGTACACCGTTGCTGTCCATGATGCGCATGATCTCCAGGTTCAAGTCCTGCACGATCTCCAGATAGCTGTCGATGGACTGGGTTAGCGCAAAGGCACGAATGCGTACGATGATGGCATTGTGACTGAACTCCCGCAGCCGCACGCGAATCGTTTCGTCTTCAATGCGCGCGTCTGCATGCAGCATTTCCTCAAGTTCCTTTAGCGTCTGTGTCAGCTGCGTGCGCGAGGTGTCGTAGCGCAGCGGCAGGTCCGGCTGGTACATAATCTTGGTGCGAGCTGTCAGGTTCTCGATGATGCCGGAGGCCAGCGTCGCATTGGGTACGCTCACTACGGAGTTCGACAAAGTACGAATGCGGGTAGTGCGCAGGCCGATTTCCTCTACACGGCCCACGGAATCGCCGTAGCGGCACAGGTCGCCGGTGCTGATGGGCTGTTGCGAGTAGATGGAAACCGCTCCAAACAGATCCTCAATGGGTTTTTGCAGTGCCAGAGCTACGGCAATGCCGCCAATGCCCAGGCCCGCGAGCAGGGCAGAAATATCGACGCCGGCGCTGGCCAACCAAAATAGCAGGCCGACCACCAGCGTGATCAGCTTGATGGCGTTGGCCACCGGGCGCCCAAGGATGGCCGCGTCGGTACGGCCTTCTGCTTCATAGCGGTCCCGCCGTCGTGCCCGCCAGAGATCAATAAGGCACCAGATCAGCCACACGAACAGGACGGTCATAAGCGTGTTGGCCTGCATGAGCTTGGCGGCCGTGTAGCCCACGCCCAGTTCAAGCGCCAGATTGTTCATGCACAGCAGCACCGCAAGGCCTGCCAGGGGGCCCATAAACAGGCGTCGGACTTCCGGCCAGGTGCCGGCGCTGGGCTCGCTGAACAGGCGTGCAAGTAGGTAGCCCAGCAGCAGGGCCAGGGGAATCAGCGCCGTGGCTGCAATGAGAAGAATGATCCACTTGTACAGCTCAAAGCCAAGGATCAGGTGCTGATAGGGGAAAGCGGCGCGTATGCGCTCGATCCAGGCCGGATAGCTGAATTCCTCGTAGAGCATGGGGATGTCAGCTACCGTGGCATTGGATACCTTCCAGATACGCAGCCCTTCAGGCCCCGGCACGCGCTGCAGCAGCAGTTTGACGTCACCGTCCTGGGTGCGCACGCGCGCCAGTTCATCGCGATAGTCCGGCAGGTCGTCAACGGTCTGCCCTCCCGGCTGATCGCTAACCGAGTCCTCGCTGATATTGACCTGGCGGCGGGACAGAATGAAGTAGAACTGCTCGGCCAGTTCCTCACCGCCCATGCGGGATACCTCAGAAGGCAGGTTGCGCAGATCCAGATAATTGGCGGCCCTGGGCCAATCAAAGCGCTCGGCAGCTTCCAGAAAAGCGCGCATGCTGCTGGCCGGCGTTTCCCGGTTTAGCGGGTCGGTGGGAGCGGGCTCGATTTCTGCTGGCGCCGGCTGGCTGTTTGGCGACGTGGCGCTGGGCAGCTGGCCAAATGCCGGCGCACACAGGACGAACAGAGCTGGCAGCAGGCATAACAGAAGACGCTTCATAACGGATTTTCCGTGGGATCTGCCATCAGTATCAGAGAGCCAGTGGGCAGACGCAATGCGTGGCAAGGCGGCCGACCGGCCGAGCGCTTACTCGCCATGGCGCTGCTGGTAAAAGCCCCGTCGTGAGGCATCGAGCATAAATGCCACGATGGGTTCCAGCACCTGGTTAGCGGCCAGGAGACGGTTCTCCTCATGCATGGCGCGAAACACGTCCACGGACGGAAAGTCCTTTGCCGTCTCGCCGCGCAAAGTCGTTTGCATCTCTGTGGCTACAATGCCTGGCGCGTAGGACAGCACCGCCATATCGCCATGGTCTTCCGCCGCCAGGACCTCGCCGGCCATATGTAGCCCGGCCTTGCTGGCGCAGTAGTCGGCCAGGCCGGGCAGGGGACGATAGGCGAGGCCGGTGGAAACATTCACCACACGCAGCATGGCGTTAGCCGGTCGCAACTCCGCCACCAGGTTCATGAGCGCCATGGGTGCGGCCAGATTAATCGCCATATTACGAAAGGTCTCAGCCGCTGACAGATCGCCAAAACGGCGCCGCTGCCCCGGAGTGGCCGCGTTGTTGACCAGTGCCAGATGGGAGTATTCGTTAAAAGCCAGTTCCGCGGCAAGCCGCGAAGCCAGCTGCTGCGGCACCGCCGGGTCGGCCAGGTCACAGGTCAGATGTTGATAAGGCGCCGGCAGCTCCACCGGTCGCCGGGACAGCCCAAATACCTGCCAGCCCTCGCCCAACAACCGTTCAGCGAGCGCCGCGCCGATCCCGGAGCTGGTGCCGGTAATGATGGCCAATCGCGCCATGGCTAGAGGCCCTCAGCTGGCCGGCAATGCCGGACCTCGGCCGCCACGAGAATCACCATCATTTGCCCTCATTCCAGGGCGCGGTAACCACCGGGTTGATGGACAGTCGTAGCTGGTGTTCCGGCCCAAAGGCGTCGGGTTTTTCCACATAGTTCCAGTATTGCAGCTGAAACTTCCAGGGCCGACCGCCAAGTACCTGCGTGCGGGACAGGCCGATGCCGAGTGGTACGGTCCAGCGGTTGCTGCTATCGCGCGTGTGGTCGTAGCTGATGGTAGGGCCGGCGGCAATTTGCCAGCCGCCGCCGAGCTGGAAGCCGTAAAAGTAATTGAAGGACGTGATGTCAATTTCGCCCTGACCAGAACCTCCCATGTCCCATTGGTGGGAGAGCACACCGCCGACCAGACCCCATTTCTGGATGTAGCCCAGAATCACCTCCGGCCCGAGGCCCCACAGATCCTTGCCCACCCGGCTGGCCGGCGCGGTTGGCAGGGTGCCGGCGATGCCCAAAGCCCACAGGAAGCCACTCTTTTCCGTGGCGCCATAGGACAGATCAAAACCAATGTCACCAAGATCAGTGCCGACCGAGCGAAAGCCGTTGCCGCTGGGTACCGGCTCGCTGAAGAGCACCGGGATTGCCGGGCGGAAGAACAGCGTGCGGTTCCCCCCCATCTTGAACGGTAAGACGGTCTGATTCACGAAACGAAAGGCGGACTGGTCGCTGGCTCCGTCCAGATCGCCGTCGTAGGCGATGTAATCAAAGTTGTTCACAATGGTCATGATCGGCGCGGTCGGATTGGCCAGCTTGAGTGCCAGCTCTTCCTTGGAGAGCGCTTTATCGTCATTTTCTGGTGCCGCGGCGGCGCTTGTCGAATCGCTGGCTGCGTCCTGCGACGCAGGCAGCTCAACCGTATGTTCCTCCTCACCGCTGGCGGCCAGGGCGGCATGTCCGAGCGTCAGTGTCAGCATGCATAGCAGCAGCACTCCCCGCCGGGCCAGGAATGCTTTGCCGCACGATGAATAGCGAATATCTAGGGATGCTTTAGCCATTACTTGCCTCCATGCGCTGTGCCAGCGCGGTCATTAAATCCTGACTCATTTCAAACAGCGTTGAATTGGGTCGGTCCAGGTCGGTTATCAGTACCAGTACCAGCGAAAAGGTCAGGGCGATAGACCAGGTGGCGAGCTTGCTGCGGGTGCCGGTGAGGCCAGCCTGATAGCCCATAACGATCATGGACAGCAGTGCCAGCAGTAGCAGGCTGAGCCAGATGACGGGTGAAATACGATTATAGAAAGCGGCTTGTAAGCGTGCGTCATGGGCACTGATCATGGCCAGTACAGCGCCGGCAAACAGCCCCGTGTCCTCATGATCACCCTCGCCCTCCATGGACTGCTCTGCGATGCGCCAGAGCGCATCATGGAGTTGTTCCGACTGGCGAACCCGTTGCAGCGTATCGGTCAGATCACCCCTTTCAAGGGCTCGGGCACTGGCCAAGCGCTGGTCAATGAATTGCCGTAGCAGCTGTTTGGCGTTCCGGCGCTGCTCATGCAGAATCAGGTCAGATGCCCGATAGGCCGTGTCCACGGCACTGACTTCCTGCATATAGGCTATGGCCCGCTCCTCGTGATGTTGCTGGGCCATGCTGAAGCTGAAGGCCAGCATAAACGCCAACAGCCCCAGGGACGCGCCCATGATGGCCCGTACCTGAGCCATTTGCCCTCTGTGAGGCTTCGGTTTGCCTTGACGCAGGCGCCCATAGCGAAAGCCCAATTCAATAAAAAGAATCTGTAGCACCATGGCGGTGAGAAACATGAGTGGCAGGGTCAGGCCGTCCAGTAGATGCGCGTTCATGCGTCGTCTGCCCTGGCGTCGGCTTTTGCCCCCGGGCTTGTCACCAACGCCTGCTGTGCCCGCCGTCCCTTAAATTCGCTCATCACCGATAGCACTACGCCAGCGGTGAGGCCTAACATCAAAATGCCATTGGCGGCTTCAAGGGGGCCAAGCAGGCGCCAGCGCTCACTCATGACGATGTCGCCGTAGCCCAGAGAGGTAAAGTTAACCGCGGAGTGGTAGAAGGCCACGCTGATCGATTGGAATTCGCCGATCAAGAGAAAGAGCACAGCCCAACTCGCGAACTGCAACAAATGCCCCAAAAAGAGAAAGCCGAGGCAAATCGCCAGAACGCGTATCTCGTGGCGCTGGTCCCCTTGCAGAATATCGCTGTTATCGCGGTGGCCGATATAGGCCAGCATGTGCTTGATGGCCCAGAGTTGAATGGCGAGATTGATGAGCGTGACACTGCTGCCCAGCGTCAATGTAAGTGCAAACTCACCCCAGGGCCGGTCCATTAGTGCAGCGCCCGAGTGGAATTTTGTCTCGAACGAGAGCGGAGGGCGCCAGCGCCTGCCTCACGGCAGTGGGCTGATGCTGTCGAAGCTCCCGGGGCACCGCCAAACCAGGGTTTGCATGGCAAGGCTGGACCAAACCGGCGGTGCTGGGTTGGGCAGACCATAAAGGCGCTCCGACAAGGGGGTCTGTTTCAAGCATACACCGGGATTGCACGGCGTGCTGGAGTCGGCTCCGGTCTGCAAGGAACGGTGGTCCGGTGTGGTTAACTTCTGGCCGTCACCGCCTGTCCTGCCGCTGCAATGTCAGCGAGGCTGCTACTGTTAGGTGTTTGGATAAACGCCTCTACGGCGGTATCGAGCAGCTGGTGGAGCCCGGCCTGTCGGGTCGCTGCCAGTTCGCTGGTTTGGTCACCATGCAGCAAGTCGATCCCACCCTCGGCGGCAACGATCACATCGGCCAGTTGCACATCGCAGGCGTCCACCATGAGTTTCACGCCGCCACCCGGTCCGCGTCTCGATTGCAGATAGCCGCTGCGACTGAGAAAACTCACAACCTTCATCAGGTGGTTCTGGGAAATATTGTAGGACTCGGAAATCTGGCGAATCGTGATCCAGCTATCGGGGTGCTGGGCGAGGTGGACGAGCACCTTCAAGGAATAGTTGGTGAAACGGGTGAACTGCATTTTGGGAACGGCCTCCGGGCAACTGCTCCCCCCCGGATCAAGGGCCAGTATAGGGACATTGATGCACGCTCGCTACCGTAATCCGCGCACAAAACAACGCCCGCGCAGCCGGGGTTAACCGCGCACGGGTCGTTGTGAAGCGTCCCCGCTTGAAAAAGGTTAGTTCTGGCTGTGGGTCTGCTCGCTGACCGTATCTTCCAGCGGCAGCATATCGGCTTGCAGCGCCGTCTCGCTGGCCGGCGAAATAAAGCCAGCCGTCATCTCGGCGATGGCTTCAGCGTCTGGGTTAGGCGCGCTGGCCAGAAAAAAAGCCAGAGCGAGCAGCAAAGTCGGTTTTAGATCCTTGGTTTCCATGGCAACTTCCTTGTCCCGTGGTTGTTCTCATCGTTAGCACCGGCATTCCTTGCTGGCGTTTTTCCTAACGATTTCTAGCTTACCTAAAATAGCCGGTTTTGTCTAATTATTTTTCAGAAAATTTTAAGTGTCTGAAAAATATGGGCTTTTAGGCTGTTTTTATGCCCTGCTGGCTGGCGTAAACGACCACGTCAGCAGGTCTGATACCGAAAATACCACAAGTTACGACGCCAGGGAGATTATTTATTGCCTGTTCCGTCGCGACCGGATCAACCAGATCCATGTTGTGCACATCAAGAATGTCGTTGCCGTTGTCTGTGGTAAAGCCCTCGCGCCACTCAGGTTGGCCGCCCATTCCAACCAGTTTCCGGGCCACCAGGCTGCGCGCCATGGGGATCACCTCAACCGGCAGCGGGAACGCACCCAGCACACCTACCTGCTTGCTCTCATCTGCGATGCAAACAAAACGGCGACTGGCTTGCGCCACAATCTTTTCACGCGTCAGTGCGCCGCCGCCACCTTTAATCAAGCGGCGATGGTGATCAAACTCGTCGGCACCGTCGACGTACAAATCCAGCCCGCCGGTTTGATTCAGGTCAATGACCCGCACACCGATGGCCTGTAGTCGTTCCGTAGTGGCCAGGGAACTGGATACGGCCGCTTCCAGTTTTTTGCCGCTGGCGGCAAGGGCATCGATAAAAGCGTTCACCGTGCTGCCTGTGCCCACGCCGAGGATGCTGTCTTCTTCAACGTATTCAACGGCGGTTTGTCCAACTTGGCGTTTCAATTCATCCTGATTCATGAGGCGGTTCCGGGTGGGGATGGCTTATTGTGTCTGCTCAGACCGGGCAGGTAAACCAGCCGGTTTCCAGCACCATGGCATGCATGCGCTGATCCCAACTTTCTTCCGGCAACTCGCCTACCTCCTGGGCCGACCAGGCGATGCCGACGCTGCTGACCTGATGGTCTGCCGGCAGGGCGGCCAGCGTGCGGTCATAGTAGCCGCCGCCCATACCCAGGCGCCGGCCACAGCGGTCCCAGGCGACCAAAGGGGCCAAGACCACCTGCATGGTTTCCAGTGCTTCGCTGCGGGTGCCCACGGGCTCGGAAATGCCGTAGCGGTTGGCTTGCAAGGGGGTGGCCGGTGACCAGCGGCGAAAATGCAGAAGGGGCTCGGGGCCCTCGGCGACCACGGGCAGATACACCTCGATACCTCGTCGATGCAGTTGCGTTAGGGCAAACCGAATGTCGGGCTCGCCGTCGAAGGCAAGATAGCCGGCAACGCGCTGAGCCGTCTTAACCAGCGGCATGGCCAGCAGATGCTGATTCAGTTGCGCCGCCCAGGCCTGGCGTTGGCGGCGCTCAATGCCGGTGCGCCGGGCGCGCATCTCATGCCGCAAGGTGCTCTTGTCAGACTTGATCGGGATTTCTGTCATGCCGTATGCAGGCTTTGTATTGCAGGGTGGGTGCCCTCCACGAGTGCCGCTGCGGGCTCAGTGACCTTGAACCACAGGTTCAGGTGGGTCAGCTAGCCGGGCTTTAGGCTTTTCGCTCCAAGGCGAACATGCACACTGGCTGCGACGATGCCGACCCGAGGTCGATAAGTAGGGACAAGGCATATAGCGAGTTCGCTGGCTAACACCGCAGAGGGCCATGCCATTCTAATCGATCGACCGGTCCAGCGCATTATCCAGTTCATCGGCCAGCAAGCGGATGCGCTCGTCGACCTGCGTGGCGCGGTCAACGCCCTGCTGGCGGAGTTTGATGATCTCGTCGGCCATATTCAGGGCGGTCATGACGGCGATCCGCTCCAGCGCCATGAGATTACCCTGGGCTTTGATGTCGCGCATACGTCCATCAAGCAATTCTGCTGCTTCCCGCAGCGCAGCGCGCTCCTCAGCAGAGCAGCTGAACTGGTACTCGCGGTCCAGAATCATGACGGAAATCGGTTCTTTTTCACTCATGCCAGTGCGGCCCTTGCGAAGCTAAAGCGGGGTTATCGGGTGTGTTTCTGCATGGCCGGCGAATGCCGGATCCTTGTGGCACGATCAAAGCTGTTCCAGTGCCTTGAGTCGGTGGATCATCCCTTCCACTTTATTCCGCGCCTCGTCGTTCTTCGCGACCAGTGCTGCGCGCTCGGCCACCAGCGACTCCTGCCGATCCTGCAAGGATTGATTTTCCTCCCGGAGCGTACGTACCTGGTCCAGCAGCTTGCGCAGCTGGTTTTCCAGTCTTTCCAGGTCGGCGGTGGCTTGTTCCAACGTATCCATGGCAACACTATAGGCAGGCAATGGATGAGGGTCAATCGTGACCGCCCTGAGTGTCTGGAGTTACCCCACAGTGGTACCATCGTCATTTATTTTCAGGCCCCGTCGGAATCCGTCCGCGTGCGACAGATTCGGCGCCGGAGAACCCTTGCATGGCCATTAAAGAACTGCCCGATTTTGAACACAGCCTGGCGCTTGCCCATGGCAATCTGGACGCATCCGGACTGACCGAGTGCCACGGTATGGCCTGTGGTTTGCTGGTTCGTCAGCCGGAGGCACGTGGCGACGCTTTTCTTGGCCTGCTGGCCATGCTGGAGATGTTCGACCAAGCTTCGCCGGCCCTGCGCGACAGCTTGCTGGAGCTGTTGGAAGCCACACGTAGCCAGCTTCAGGACGAGCAACTGCAACTGGCCCTGTGGCTGCCGGATGACAGCGAAACCCTGGAAGACCGCACCGAATGTCTGGCCCAATGGTGTAATGGCTTTCTGGCCAGCGTGGGCGCCGGCGACGATCCACGTCTGAATACCTTAAGCGAAGAGGCACGCGAGTCGCTGGGCGACTTGCAGGAGATCGCCATGGCTGAACTGGGTGCTTCCGAGGGCGATGCGTTGGAGGAAGAGGAAGTGGCTTTTGCCGAGATCGTGGAATATGTGCGCGTGGCAACCCTGTTGATCCGGGAAGATTTACGCGGCCCTGAGCCCGGCGAGCCGGTCCATTGAGCCGCAGGAATGCTGGCATGATCAAAACTGATGAATTCGCCCGGCGCCGACGTCTGCTGATGAGCATGGCCGGTGAGGGCGCCATTGTGATTTTGCGTGCGGCCCGCGAGCTGGTGCGTAACTCTGATGTACTGTTCCCCTTTCGGCAGGACAGCGACTTTCTCTATCTGACGGGCTGCCATGAGCCCGATGCCATGCTCGTGCTGCTGCCCGATGAGGGCCCCGACGGAAAGTCACTGTTGTTCTGTCGCGAACGTGACCGCCAAAAGGAAATGTGGGACGGGCCAATGCTCGGTACCGACGGCGCGGTGGAACAGCTTGGCCTGGATGAGGCCTTTCCCATGGAGGAAGCCGATCTGCGCCTGCGGGAGTTGTTGCATGATCGTATTCGCATCTATCACGACCTGGGTCGCGATGCGGAGTTTGATCAGCGTCTTATTGGCTGGCTGAACGAATTCCGTGGCAAGGCACGGCGTAGCTTTCACGCGCCGGAAGAAATTATCGATCTTGGCCATCTCCTGCATGAGATGCGACTCTTTAAAAGCCGCGGTGAACTCAGTGTCATGCGCCGTGCAGGACGTATTTCTGCTGGCGCTCAGCTCCGCGCCATGCAGGCCTGCCGCCCCGAGTTGACCGAAGCCCACATGCATGCCGAGCTGGTGCACGAGTACATGATTCATGGCTGTGAGCCCGCCTACCCACCTATTGTGGGCAGTGGTGAGAACGCTTGTGTGCTTCACTACACGGCCAACAATCAGCCGCTTGCTGACGGCGACCTGCTACTGATCGACGCGGGTTGTGAGTTGCATGGCTATGCCAGTGACATCACTCGTACCTTTCCTGTGAATGGGCGTTTTTCCGGTCCCCAGCGCGATCTCTATGAGGTAGTGCTGACGGCTCAGGAACAGGCCATCGCGGCGGTACGTGACGGCGTTCAGTGGGATGACATTCATGATGTTGCTGTGGAGGCCCTGACGGACGGCATGCTGGACCTAGGCATTCTCACTGGGGACCGGGAAGCGGCGATTGAAGAGGGGCTCTACGAGAATTACTACGTGCACAAGACCGGTCACTGGCTGGGGCTGGATACGCACGACGTGGGTGATTATCAGGTTGACGGTCACTCACGGGCCCTGGAGCCGGGCATGGTGCTGACCGTGGAGCCGGGCATCTATATCCGTGGCAATGACGAGCGGGTGGACGAGCGCTGGCGCGGTATCGGCATTCGCATTGAGGATGACGTGGTGGTCACCCGCGATGAACCGGAGATTCTCAGTGATCGCGTGCCCAAGGCCATGGACGATATCGAGGCGCTCATGCGGCAATGATGGAGCGCGACACAGACATCCTGATTGTGGGCGGCGGTCTGGTGGGCGCCAGTCTTGCCTGCGCCCTGCAGCCGCTGGGTTATCAGGTGACGCTGCTGGAGGCCGTTGCGCCACGCGCGGCGGCGCAGCCCAGCTACGACGATCGCACCCTGGCGCTGGGCGCCGCCTCCTGTCGCATTCTGGCGGCGCTGGGTCTTTGGGAGGCGCTGGCTGCGGAGGCCACGCCCATCCGCGAAGTGATTGTTTCCGAGCCCGGCCGGCCGGCGCGGGTGGAGTTGCAGGCGGCGCGCATGGGCTTGCCCTGTTTTGGGCACGTGGTGGAGGCGCGCGCCTTTGGCGCCGTCGTGCTGGCGCATCTGCCCACCCTGCCGCGGCTGGAGGTGCTGTGTCCTTTCCGGGCCGAGGCTCTGCGCCATGAGGACCAAAGCGTGGTGGTAGAGGCCCGCAACGATGTCGGTGAACGCTGCACTGTGCGTGCCCGACTGGTGGTGGCGGCCGATGGTGCGGATTCGGCCATTCGCGACTTGCTCGGTATCAAGGCACAGACCCATGACTTTCAACAAACCGCAATTATTGCCAACGTTACGCCAGAGCAAGCCCATGCGGGACGGGCCTTTGAGCGGCTGACCTCCAGCGGGCCGTTCGCGTTGTTGCCCCATCAGGGTCAGCGCTGTGGTCTTGTCTGGTGCGTCCCTAACGCGGATGCGGAACAATTGCTGGCCATGCCGGAGGAAGAGTTTCTGGCCCGCGCCACGGAGCGTGCCGGTCGCGCCCTCGGGCCATTGCAAAAGCTTGGGCAGCGCAGTTCCTGGGCCCTGCGCCAGGTGGTGCCGGCCAGTGATCAGGCGGAACGGGTGCTGTTGCTGGGCAATGCGGCCCATGCGATTCATCCGGTGGGTGCCCAGGGCTTTAATCTCGGCCTGCGCGATATTGCAACGCTGGCTGAAGTGCTGGCGGACCAGCAGCGTGACGGGGAAGCAGCCGATCCCGGGCTGGCGGCGGCGCTGGATCGATACAGCGCGCTGCGCCGTCCGGACCAGCAGGCCACCATTGGCTGGACTCGAGATATGGTGGGTTTGTTCGGCAGCGAGCTGGCGCTGACGCGCCGCGCACGGGGTCTCGCGCTTGGCGCGATTGCGCTGCTGCCACCCCTGCAGCGCCGCCTCGCCAGTCGCGCCATGGGCTACCGCGGGCATATCCCGCGCCTGGCCCTGGGCGAACCGCTGCTGCCGGACTGGTCGGGCTATCCGTCATGAGCACGCCAGGTAACCCGTCCGAGCGGATCCTGGTCGTCGGTGGTGGCGTGATCGGCGCCACGGCGGCCCTGCTGCTGGGCCAGTGCGGTTTTCAGGTAACCCTCTTGGACGCATCCGGGGCCCCTGACTGGTCTGTGGACCAGCCCGTGGGGCTGCGGGTCGCCGCCATCTCACCCGGCTCCGCGCAGATTCTGGACGCTGCTGGCGTCTGGTCAGCGGTTACCAGCGCCCGGAGCTGCGCCTACGGCCGTATGCAGGTTCAGGACGGTGCCGATGGGGCAGCGCTGAGCTTTGAGGCGCCGCTATTCGGGCATGAGCGGCTGGGTACCATTGTCGAGAACCATCTGCTGGGCCATTGCTTGTGGCAGGCTCTCGCACATGAGCCCGCGGTAGAGATTAGGGCGCCGGCACGGGTGACCGCATGCACGCAAACGCCGGCGCACATCAGCGTCACGCTGGAGGATGGTGAGTCGCTGACGGCTGACCTGCTGTTGGCCTGTGACGGGGGCGCTTCGCCACTGCGCACCCTGCTCGGGGTTCGGGGGCGGGTGTGGGACTACAACCAGCGCGGGCTGGTGGGCTGCGTGCGCCATACGCGGCCCAATAGCGGCACTGCCTGGCAACGATTTCTCCCCACCGGCCCGCTGGCGTTTCTGCCGCTGGCGGACGGGCGCTCATCCATGGTTTGGACCTTGCCATCGCAGGACGCACAAGCACTGCTGGCCGGCTCTGACGAGCATTTGAGTGAACGCTTGAATGAGGTTGCTGGGGACTTTCTCGGCCCGGTGAGCGAACTGGGTCCCCGGGCCGCCTTCCCGCTCACCATGCGCCTGGGTGAGCACAGTGTGGTTGGTCGCGCTGTGCTGCTGGGCGACGCGGCCCATGTGGTGCATCCGCTGGCTGGTCAGGGGGTCAATATGGGCTTTGCCGATGTGGCCGCGCTGGTAGAAACGCTGCTGGAGCAGCGGCGTCAGGGCCGCGCGCTGAGCCAGTCGGCGGCCCTGCAGCGTTTTGCCCAGGCACGGCGCTCCGAGGTCTCGCTTATGGCGGCGGGAGTCCATGGGCTGGGCCTCGCCTTCCGGGCCGATACGATCAGTCCGCTGCGATCACTGGGCATGCGCCTGGTGCAGTCCAGCTGGACCTTGCGCGATGCATTTTTGCAGCGCGCGGCCGGGCAGGGACCCAACGCACCCGCTCTGGCCCGGGGCGTTTCCCTGGGCGAGCTCATGGCGGCTCGCTAGCGTCTACTCGCACTTTAACGGGTCCGCTGCTATGTTTTATCGACGACCCAAGATGGGAGTGGACCATGATTCATAACAGCATTCTGGACACGATCGGACGTACGCCGGTGGTGCGCATCAACCGTCTGGCTCCGGACGGGATCGATCTTTTCGTCAAGGTGGAAGCCTTCAACCCGCTCTCATCGGTGAAAGACCGCTTGGCCGTGGGCATTATCGATGATGCGGAGCGCCGCGGTCTGTTACAGCCCGGGCAAACGGTGGTTGAAGCCACCTCGGGTAATACCGGCATTGCGCTGGCTATGGTCTGCGCTGCCCGTGGCTACCCACTGGTGACGGTCATGGTGGAGACCTTTTCCATCGAGCGCCGCAAGCTGATGAAGTTCCTGGGCGCTCGGGTGGTGCTGACGCCCGCGGCGGAACGGGCTACGGGCATGGTCAAGCGGGCCGAGCAACTGGCGCGGGATAACGGCTGGTTTCTTACCCGGCAGTTTGAGAACGAAGCCAACCCCGATTATCACGCCAATACCACGGGGCCGGAAATCCTGCGGGACTTTGCCGGCCGGCCCCTAGACTATTGGGTAACCGGTTACGGCACGGGCGGCACGCTCAGCGGCGTGGGTCGTGTGCTCAAAGCGGCCCGGCCTGACGTACAAATTGTGGCGACGGAGCCGGACGGGGCTCAACTACTGGCTGGCAAGGACTGGGCACCGCATAAGATTCAGGGCTGGACGCCGGACTTTATTCCCCCGGTGCTCGATCGCAGCATCCCCGATCAGATTGTGCCCGTGTCGGAACAGGAATCCATCCACGCATCACGTGAGCTGGCAGCGAAGGAGGGAATCTTCTGCGGCATATCCGCCGGCGCGACCTTTGCGGCGGCTTTGAAGGTGGCGCAGCAGGCTCAGCCCGGTAGCAGTCTGCTGGCCATGCTGCCGGATACGGGAGAGCGCTACCTCTCAACGCCCTTGTTCGAGGGCATTACGGAAGAGTCTGACCCGGTCTGAGGCTTAGCCAGGGACCGTGTGCAGCGGTTCCAGTTGGCCTGACAGCTCGCTGAGGCAGGCGCTGAGGCGGCCCATCAGGGGTCCGAGTGGCGCGCTTTTGCGCCACACCAGGGCGATGGTGCGGTGCGGTGCGGGCTCACAGAAAGGTCGCAAAACCACGTTTTCGGTCGGTGTGATAGGCGGGCTGACGGCCAGGGCCGGTAGCAGCGTGACACCCACTTCCGCCGCCACCATCTGCCGCAGCGTTTCCAGGCTCGTGGCATGAAAATCAACGCGCTCGTGGGCTCCGGCGAGCGCACAGACTTCCAGGGCCTGATCACGCAGGCAGTGGCCATCCTCAAGCAGCAGCAGTTCCGTGCCTTCCAGTGCGCCCGGTGCGATGCGCTTGCTGGAGGACAGCGCATGGTTTGCAGGCATGGCCACCATAAAGGGCTCCTGAAACAGGGGTTGCTGCTGCAGACTGTCATCATCCACCGGCAGCGCCAGCAAGCCTGCGTCGAGATCGCCATTTTCCAGCATGGTCAGAATGGTGGCGGTCTTTTCTTCGAACAGCTCCAGACGGAGCTTCGGAAAGCGCGCCCGCAACAGGGGTACCGCATGCGGTAAGAGATAGGGCGCCAGCGTGGGAAACAGCCCCATGCGCAAGGTTCCGGTTTCCGGATCATGGCTGCGTCGAGCGGTCGCCTTGATCTGCTCTATGTCGCGCAGCACGTGGCGGGCACGGTTGGCAATGTCCTCGCCTACCGGCGTCAGCTGCACCTTGCGCGGCGTGCGCTCGACCAGCTGCACGCCCAGTTCTTCCTCCAGTTTTCGCACCTGAGTGCTGAGGGTGGGCTGGCTGACAAAGCACGCTTCTGCAGCGCGGGAGAAATGCCGGAGTTCGGCCAGTTTGACGAAATAGTGCAGGGCACGCAGATTCATTCTTATTGGTCCTGTAAATCATTTTTGATTATCTGATAGCTACTATATATGGCTCAACCGGTCGAATGGCAAGCGAGCCGATACCCGGTGTTCACAGGCCGGTGAAAGCCTGCAGCCTATGCTCATGGCATGTTCAAGCAGAGTGCGTCACGGTTGTTGTGTTGCTTACTGGCACTTGCCGGGTCCGGTGCTGCTGGGGCCGCACCCTGGCCGGCGGCCCCGCCGTTGCTGCTGCCCGATGCCGAGAGCACCATGCAGCTGCGTGCTGGTGAAGTGCTGGTGCTCAGCACCGCGGTGGGTGAATCCACCGGTTCGGCGCGGGTACAGGCTCTGTTCAAGGTGGCGGCACCCGCACTCTGGTCGGTGCTCGGTGATTGCCAGGCTAATTTCGATTTTGTGCATGGGCTGCGTGAGTGTGAGGTGCTGACGGAAAGCGAGAACCGCGCGACCACCCGCCAGCGCGTAAAGCGCGGTCTGTTTTGGCGCAGTCTGGATTATTCCTTTGAAACGGTACGGGAACCTCATGCATGGATTCGCATTCGTCTGCTTGAGGGAGACCTGAAGGAACTGGAAGGCAGCTGGCGCTTTGATCCGTTTCCAAACGGTGAAGCACTGCTAGTCACCCATGAAATTCGTCTGCGGCCGCGTTTGCCTGCACCGGCCTGGCTGGTGGAGCGCACGGTCAGGCGTGATGTGGCGGATATGGTGGCCTGCCTGCGCTGGCACAGCGGCGGGTCCCCCGATAGCGAGGTGGCCCGGCAGGACCGTCAGCGCTGCCCGGACTGAAACGGACAATGCGGTAGGCCCCATGGGCGCTTTGCCGTAAAATTGCGCCCAGGCAAATAATAGGCTCTGGCAGGCGCCCAGGGGCGATAACATCATGACGCAAGAAACGGTCCTCACGGGCATTACCACTACGGGTACGCCGCACCTGGGAAATTACGTCGGCGCGATCAAACCGGCCATTGAGGCCAGCAGGCGCGCGGAGGTTTCTTCCTACTTTTTCCTCGCGGACTATCACGCCCTAATAAAAAGCCGTGACCCGGCCGCCGTGCATCAGTCCACGCTGGAGATTGCGGCCAGCTGGCTGGCGCTGGGGCTGGATCCGGAGGCGGTGACGTTTTATCGCCAGTCGGATGTGCCGGAGATTACGGAACTGACCTGGCTGCTGACCTGCGTGACGGCCAAGGGCCTGATGAACCGCGCTCACGCCTACAAAGCCGCGGTGCAGGAAAACCTGGATGCAGGGGAGGACGCAGATCTGGCCATTAATATGGGCCTGTTCAGCTATCCGATCCTCATGGCGGCCGATATTCTTATGTTCAAGGCGCACAAGGTGCCGGTGGGTAAGGACCAGCTGCAACACCTGGAGATGGCGCGCGATATCGCCCAGCGTTTCAATCACCACTACGGTGAGCTGATGGTGCTGCCGGAGGCTGTGGTTGAAGATCATGTGGCCGTGCTGCCTGGCCAGGACGGGCGCAAAATGTCTAAAAGCTACAACAACACGATCCCGCTCTGGCTGCCGGAAAAGCGCCTGCGCAAGGCAATTATGAAAATTGTCACCAACTCGCAAGAGCCCGGTGAGCCGAAAGATCCGGATGATTCCACGCTGTGCACCATCTATGCGGCTTTTGCCGCTGCTGAGCAGCGTGCGGCCATGCGCGAGGCCTATGCGGAAGGTATTGCCTGGGGGGCGGCCAAGCAGCAGGTGTTCGAGTTGATTAACGACGAGTTGGCCGACGCGCGTGAACGCTATGAGGCGTTGATGGCAGCCCCGGATGAGGTCGAGGCCCTGCTGCTTGAGGGTGCGGCCAAGGCACGGAGCTTTGCGACGCCCTATCTGGGTGAACTGCGTGCTGCCGTGGGTATCCGACCGCTGGCGAGCTGAATCGTGAGTGCTGATACCTCCACCGGTAATGAGCGGGCGCTGGTCGCGGCTTTTTACCATTTCACGGCCCTGCCAGACTGCGAGGCTTTGCGCGGACCCCTGCAGCAGTCCTGTGAAGAGCTTGGGCTGCTGGGTACGATTTTGCTGGCCCCCGAGGGCATCAACGGCACCGTGGCCGGTCCCGAGCATGGCGTACGCCGCCTGCTCCGGCGTCTACGTTCGGATTCCCGTCTCAGTGAACTGCAGGCCAAATTTTCCTGGGCCGATGCGGCCCCCTTCTATCGCATGAAGGTGCGCCTGAAAAAGGAAATCGTCAGTCTGGGAGTGGCGGGGATTGACCCGCAGCAGGAGGTCGGTGACTACGTCGCACCGTCCGACTGGAACGCGCTCATTCAGCGTGACGATGTGCGCGTCATCGACACGCGTAACGACTATGAGGTCAACCTCGGCACGTTTGCCGGCGCGGAAGACCCGGGTACGCGCTCCTTTCGCGAATTCCCCGCCTGGGTAGAGGAACATCTGGACCCGGAGACCGATGAGCATGTGGCCATGTTTTGCACCGGGGGTATTCGTTGTGAAAAGTCTACGGCCCTGCTCAAGCAGCTGGGTTTCAAGAACGTCTATCATCTCGACGGTGGCATTCTGAACTACCTGGAGCAGGTGCAGCTGGATGACAGTCTGTGGCAGGGCGACTGCTTCGTTTTTGACAATCGGGTCACCGTGGATCACGACCTGCGGGAGGGCGATCTGGAGGTCTGCCCGGCCTGTCGCATGCCGATTACGGCGGCCGATCGCGCTTCGCCCAGGTTCGAACTGCACGTCTCTTGCCCGCGCTGTTTCGATCGCCTCACGCCCGAACGGCGGGAGGCGCTGCTGGAGCGTGCGCGCCAGATCGAGCTGGCTGCGGCGCGCGGCGAGCAGCACATCGGCAGCCGCTAATCGGGAGCGGCGACGGGCTGGTCAGCGCCGGCTGGCACC
>JABSSV010000306.1 GCA_013213875.1 Lysobacterales bacterium | reverse complement strand
GCTGCTCGAGGCAGACCGCTACTACAGCAGCGCGGCAATTGGCTATCGCTACCTGCCGGGCCGCGCACGCACCGCCATTCGCGTGGCGGCACGGGTTTACCGCGCCATCGGTACGGAACTGCGCCGGCAGGACTGCGCCAGCTGGCGTGGTCGAGCCTACGTACCAGGCTGGAAAAAGCCTTTGCTGGCCCTGGGCCAGTTTCCCGCCGCTGCCCGAGATGGTCTGCGCCGGCGTGATGCCACGCACACGCCGGGCCTTCATCGCCATCTTGATGGCCTTTACGGGGCCGTTTCGCAGCCCTGACCCGGCGGCATTGTCGCGTGCCCCGCTCCGCCACCCATGACCTGCTGATTCTGGGCGCCGGCTGCGCCGGTCTAAGTCTGGCTAATGAGTTGATTCGCCGCGACAGCAAGCTCCGGGTGCTGCTGCTGGAGCAGCGCACGGAATATCACAACGACCGTACCTGGTGCTTTTGGGCGCCACCGCAACACGCCTACGGCCATTGCGTGAGTGCACGCTGGCCGTCCTGGCGTTTCAGCCAGGGCCTCGAACGGCATGATCTGAGCAGCGCCCAGGGGCTGCAGTATCAGTGTATACCTGCGGCCAACTTCTACGCTGACAGCCGTTCAAAATTGAAGACCCAGACCGCCATTGAACTGGCCCTGGGACATTCGGTCCGGTCCCTTGAGAGCAAGGAGGACGGGGTGCTTGTGCGCTGTGACGACAGCGAATTTTACGCACCATGGGCCATTGATACGCGCCCCCAGCCTCCGGCCAGCCAACCCTATGCGCAGCACTTCATCGGTTTGGAATTAGTGGCGGAACAGGATTGTTTTGCCGATGACCTGGCCGGTGTTATGGAGGATATGGCCTGTGATGAGTACGGTTTCCGCTTCAACTATGTGCTGCCCTTCTCCCCGCGTCATGTGCTGCTGGAGGCCACGCGCTTTGGCCGCCATGTGCCCAAGGATGCTCTGGAGCGGGACCTGCAGGCGCTGCTGCGCGCGCGCTTACAGAACACAGCCTTTCGTGAGCTACGCCGCGAGCAGGGCATGATTCCCATGCAGGTAGCCGCACCAGCTGAAACGGCAGGCCGCCTGCTGCAGGCGGGATTGGCTGGCGGCGCTGCCCGGGCCTCCACGGGCTATGCTTTCCTGCGCATCCAGCACTGGGCCGCGCGCTGCGCAGAGCAGCTGCTCACGAAGCAACGCCCGATTGCCCAGCCGCCGGACCCACGTTGGCGGCGCTGGGTCGATCAGCTTTTCCTGCGCGTGATTGAGCAGTATCCGGAGCGGGCGCCCGCCTTCTTTATGGCCATGGCCGGCGGCGTCGCCAGCGATACGCTGCTGCGATTCCTGTCCGACGAAGGTCGTCCGCAAGACTTTATGAAAGTTGCCGCCGCCTTGCCCAAGGCACCCTTCCTGCGCGCGCTGCCAGCAGCAATGGGCGCAAGCAGAGCCTGATGCAGCGCCGCACGCACAGTCTGGCCTTCGCCGCAGGTGGTGTGCTGATCGCCACCGCCTCATTGCTGGGGGTCGAACTCCCCTATCTGTTACAGCTGGTACTGCTTGCCTTGCTGGTGGTTATGGTCGGTCTGCCCCATGGTGCGCTGGACCCGCTGTTGGCTCGTGCCGCTGGTCTGGCACCCGGCACCATGGGCATGACACGTTTCCTCGGACTCTATGTGCTCCAACTGACGCTGGCACTGCTGCTGTGGTGGTGGCAACCGGAATTGGCCCTATCGCTGTTCCTGCTCATGTCAGCCATACATTTCGCCGATGACTGGACGCCCGAGCTACCACTCTGGAGCCGTGCGCTGGCCGGCAGCGGACTGATTCTGGCCCCCTTGCTATTTCACCCACAGGAGGTTGCCGGTCTGTTTGGCGTACTCAGTAGCGCCACTTTTGGCCAGTGGCTCACCACGGCCCTGCAGCCCCTCGCGCTGCTGGTGGTGACCGGTCTCGCCGGGGCTGGCCTGATCAGTGTGGCGCGGCGGCAGCCGGCGGGGCTGGAACTGCTGACCGTGCTGCTGCTGGCCTGGGCGCTGACACCAGTGCTCTTTTTTGTGGTGTACTTCTGCGGTCTGCACAGCCCACGGCATTTGATCGACTCGTTCAGGGAGTTACAGATGCCCGGGCGTGTCACCCTGGGCGTATGCCTTGCCTTGACCGCACTGACCGTCATCGGCGCGCTACTGCTGGCGCAGACACAGCCCCAATGGGATCGGGAGGAGGCACTGCTGCGCCTGGTATTCGTGGGCCTGGCGGTGCTGACCGTGCCCCATATGACCCTGCTATGGCGTGTGAAACAGCAGAACCGGCTGAACCCCGGTAACTAAGGTCAAGGTTTAAGCTGCAGCACCCAGCGACCCAGCTGCAGGAACAGCCAGAGAAAAGCCACCGGCAAAATGCCGGTCTGAAGCACAAAAACCACACTGAGCTGAATAAGATGCTCGATCATCTCGGCCGCCCGCGCCTGCACGGCAGCCACCCGTTCCGCCAACTGCAAGCCATCACTGGCCGCATCCATGGTGTCGGAGAAGGCCTCACTAAGCCCCTCAAACCAACCGGTCTCTGCCTCCGGCGCCGGTAACTGTTCCGCCGGATCGCCGCCCATGGCTTCCAGTTCCTGTTCGGCCGCCATAATCACTTCCGTACTCTCCGCATAGCGGGACGCGAGAAACGTGTCGTAGACCAGCTCATTAGCAAGCAGGGTTATGGGCACGGCAAAGCGCAGAAACATCGCTATGAGCAGCAGACGCCAGAGCGTACTGCGCGTTAGACCGGCACTGGAACGCCTGGCGGCGTAGAGGGCCAACAGCCACAGGCACAGCACAGCCACGGTCAGCTGCACCAGCCAATAGGCGCTCAGCTCCAGCAGTACCTGCTGCACCCCCAGCGATACGGTAGCGCCCAGCATCAGCCAGGAAAAGCGTTCCACCAGATCATTCACCGGATCCAACAGTTCACCCGGCGTCAGTGTGACGCCAACCCCGGCCGGCTGCAGAGCAACCTCGGTGCCCTGCACCGCTGAGATCACGCCGTTAAGCGTGCGCGCCAGGGCAAAGGTCACCAGCGCGCGCTGAAACAGGGATTCGTAGTTCTGCGCCGCACGCTGGTCCAGCACCGGAGTGACCGCCAGTGCAGCCACCAGCAGCAACAGGATGACCAGGCCCAGGCGCGATCGCAGTGACAGGGAAGACTCGGTGCTGACGGGTTGCATAGCCTCTAGCCTAGGTCAGAACGGCCTACAGGAACAACATAACCAGCACGCCGGATACGGTCAGCAGGATGCCGAGCACCTTACGGGCCGTGATGGCCTCGCCCAGGATGAGCCAGGCAAACAACACCATAAAGCCTCCCTGAGCCTCGTTGTAGATGGAGGCCTCGGAGGCCGGAATCAGCATGTAGCCCGCCAACCACAGCAAGCTGCCCCCAAAGCCCCCCAAAAAACAGGCAAACAGCGTCATGGCCCAGGGATGGGGCCGGGCATAAACAGCCGCGACCTTGCGCCATTCGCGACGCAGGGTCATGACCGTCAGCATGGCCAGTACGCCACCCGCCAGGCGAATGGCCACCACCCACAGAAAAGGCCCCTGCTCCAGCAGGGGTTTCACCATCACCACGCCTACGGCCATGATGATCATGGCTGCCACTCCGATCAGCAGCCCCTTCCGCAGATCCGCCGGGGTTACTTCGGTCTGATAGCGCTTCAGCGTTACCACCAGAATACCTGCCATGACCAGCGCAATACCGGCCCACTGCACCGCGCTAAGGCGTTCACCCAGATAAATGGCGGAGACGAAAATGACGCAGGGGCTCAGCAAACCACCGATCACACCGGTACGGCCCGCGCCCACCAGATTCAGTGTGCGCAGATACAGCGTATCGGCCAGCGCCATGCCGAGCACCCCGGACAGAAGCATGATCAGATAGTCACCGCCGGTGAAAGCAGGCCAGGGGCTGTCGGTGAGCAGTGTAAAGCCCAGCAGCGTCAGTACCATCAGCCGTAGTGACAGTCCGTTCTTGCAGAGGTTGAGCTCAAAGGGCGGCATGGTTTCACCGGAGCGGCGAAACAGGACCACCGCCAGCGCCCAGGCCATGGGCGAGGCCAGCGCGAAGAATTCTCCCCAACCCATAAATCGATGCCTGCTGACGCCCGGGCGGGCGCTACTGCACCGTCACCTTGAGCAGCTTGACCGGTGTCACCGGTACGTCCTGATAGTCCAGCGCCGCGTGATAACCGGTAGGAACCTGGGCGATCGCCTCCAGCACTTCGCGTCCACCGGTCACATCGCCAAACACCGTATAGCCCCAGTTTCGTGAACTGGGATCCAACGCGCGCTGATTATCGGCGACATTGAAGAAGAACTGATTGGTGGCTGAATGGGGGTCGCTAAAGCGGGCCATGGCGATGGTCCAGGCCATATTGGATAAACCGTTGCCGGACTCATTCATCACCGGCGCACGCGTGGGGCGCTCCTCCCACTGCTCATCAAATCCGCCACCCTGCACCACGAAATCCTTAATAACACGATGAAAAATCGTGTTGTCGTAGGCACCGTCCAGCGCGTAGCGCAGAAAGTTGTTCACATTGGCCGGTGCGCGCATGCGATTCAGCTCCACTTCCACCACACCCATGGAGGTTTCAAAGCGCACCACGGGAAACGGATTGTCCGGCAGCACCGGTTCCGGAGCGTGCTCGAAGTCAGCCATGGCCAGCATCGGCAGCAGCGCCGCCAGTAAAAAAACAGGTCGCAACATTGAGTTCACCGCGATGGAAATCAGCGTCTATGATACCCCTATGACCGCACCAACTCTCTACCTGATTGCAGCGCTGCTGGGCCTGCTGGCCAGCTGGTATCTGCTGCCTTTGCGCTGGGCGGCCCTGCTGTCCTCGCTGGCGCGGCGTATGGCTGGCCTGAAATCCAAACAATGTCAGGTGGGCGAGGTTCACTGGCAGTACCTTGAGGGGGGACGGGGGCCAACGCTGGTGCTGCTGCATGGGATGGCGGCGGAAGCCGATCACTGGCTGGCCATCGCCGCCAGGCTACGCAGCGATTACCGGCTCCTGATTCCCGACCTGCCGGGCTTTGGCGGCAGCACCCCGCCACAGGAACTGGACTTCCGCATCCAAGCACAATCGCAACGTCTGGAAGCCTGGCTGGACCAGCTGGGGGTTCACGCCTGCCTGCTGGCCGGTAATTCCATGGGTGCCTGGATCGCAGCCGATTTCAGCGCGCGCCACCCGGACCGGGTACGGGCACTCTGGCTGCAGGATGCTTTCGGCCTGCACAGTGCGCGCCAAAGTGCCATCATGCGGGACTTCGTGGCCGGTCAGGACAACCCCTTTCTGATCCGCAACATGACCGATTATCGACGTCTGGTGAAGCAGATGTTCCATCGTGCACCCCCCCTGCCCTATCCGCTGCAGCGGGCCGGATTTGTCAACGCAGCGCGCCTGGCCCCGGAACTGGAGCGCATGCAGGCGGAGCTGCTGGAACAGTCCACCCCCGTGGAAACACTTCTCTCCGGACTGCAGCTGCCGACGCTGATCGAGTGGGGCGAAGAAGACCGGGCCACTGATCCGGACGGAGTACGTGTGCTCAGCGAATTGCTGCCAAACTGTCAGTGCGTGACGCACGCGCGGGTTGGCCATCTACCCATGCTGGAGGCCCCCGGGCCATGCCTGCGGGCCTGGCAAAGCTTTGCCACTGAACATAAGCTCATGGCCGACGTTACCGCGTCGCATGATTCTGCCACCTAGGAAACGAGGACACCCTGTGGACCATTCAACCCGTCTGCCCGCCCACGCGCTGCGCTGGCACTGTGACGAAACACAGCTTGATTTCACATCTACGGCCGAGCTCGACCCGGCCAAAGGCGTACTGGGTCAGCCCATCGCCCTGGCGGCCATGCGCTTCGGCGTCGAGTGCGATGCGCCGGGACAAAATATCTATGTGCGCGGACTGAGTGGCACCGGGCGCATGACCCTGGTCCGTGCCGTGCTGGAGGAGCTGGATCCGCAGCCGCGCCGACGCCTGGACCGTTGCTACGTTCACAATTTCTCCCAGCCCGACCGGCCGCGCCTGCTGACCCTGGCGGCAGGTCAGGGACCGGTGCTGCGCAAGCAGCTACGACAGTGCGTGGAATTCATCGGCACCCGTCTCGGGGAAAGCCTGGAGAGCCAGGATGTGCAGCAGCGCATGGAGGCCATCAAAGCGCAAACGCAGGCCGCCGTGAAGGATCTGACAGCACCGCTGGAACAGGAACTGCACGATCAGGGGCTGACCCTGGTGCAATTGCAAAACGGACCGGTGGCGCGCTCAGCAGTCTACGCGCTGCGTGAAGGTCAGCCGGTGGCACCGGAAGTGCTGCGCCAGCAGGTGCTGGCCGGTGAGCTGGACGCGCAGGAAGCGGAGCAACTGGAGCAGGCCATCGCTGTCTACAGCCAACGGGTGGACTCACTGGGGCGGGAGGCAGCCAAGGCCTGGCAGCAGGGTCTGGAAGCGGTTGCCAGCCTGGTGGAGGACGAGACCCGTACGGTGCTCAACACGCTGTTCCAGCCCCTGCGGGAGGCCTTCGATCAGGAGCCGCTGCACCGGTTTATCGGGGAACTGATTGAAGACGTGATCGAGAACCGCCTGCCGGGCAGCAACACAGACAATCTGCCCGATGCGCAGGACATCTATGGCGTAAACGTGGTTATCACGCACAGCGCAGATGGACCCGGGCCGGTGATTACGGAACACGCGCCGACGGTAGCCAATCTGCTCGGACGCATCGAACCCGACTTTGTCAGCGGCGGGCAGCCGGTCAGCAATTACAACGGCATTCGCGCCGGCGCCCTGCTCCAGGCTGATGGGGGCTTTCTGGCTCTGGATGCCAACGATGTGCTGAGTGAACCTGGCGCCTGGCGCCTGCTCATGCGCGCCCTGCGCACCGGTTCTGTCACCCTGGCGCCAACCGAGCTGGGGCTTCCCCAGGCCACCCAGTCCCTGAAGCCGGAACCCATCGATATTCAGGTGCGGGTTATCCTGATTGGCAGCAGTGGCCTGTTTTACCAGCTGGATCAGGTGGATCAGGATTTCTCAGACCTGTTTAAGGTGTTGGCCGACTTCGACTCGGAAATTGACCGCGATGATCAGGGGGTCATGAGCTATGCCGGCGTGCTCGCCAAACTCTGTCATGAGGAAGATTTGCCGCATTTCACCGCCTGCGGCGTCGCCGCCATGGCCGAACACGGTGCGCGCATTGCAGCCCGGAGAGAGCGCCTGACCGCTCGCTTTGGACGGGTAGCGGATATCGCGCGCGAGGCCGCTTTCCGGGCCCGTCAGGCGGACAGTGACACGGTGCAGCGCAGCCATGTGGAGCATACGATCCGGCAGACCCGTTACCGCGCATCCTTACCCTCCCAGCGCTATCAGCAGCTCATCGCTGACCGCACCATTGGCGTTGAAACGCACGGATCGGTGGTAGGTCAAATAAACGGCATGGCGGTCATCCACGCCGGACCGCTAGCCTATGGCTTTCCAGCCCGCCTTACGGCTACCGTCGGCCCCGGGCGAGCCGGCGTGATTGATATCGAAGGCGCAGCAGCGCTGGCAGGCAGCATCCATACGAAAGGCTTCCACATCCTTGGCGGACTGCTGCGCTACGTGCTGCGCACCGAGCACCCGCTGGCTTTCAGCGCGTCCATCGCCTTTGAGCAAAGCTATGGTGGCATTGATGGTGACTCCGCATCCGGCGCCGAGTTCTGCTGTCTCATCAGCGCCCTGACCGGCGTGCCCATTCGTCAGGGTATCGCCATGACCGGTGCCATCGATCAGCATGGCCACGTACAGGCCATTGGCGGCGTGAACGAGAAGGTTGACGGTCATTTCGATGCCTGTGCGGCCCTCGGTCTGGATGGCACCCAGGGTGCCATCGTGCCGCAAGCCAACGCCGGTGATCTCATGTTGCGCGATGAGGTCGTGGCCGCCTGTGAGGCCGGTCAGTTTCATGTTTATGCGGTGGAAACGGTGGGACAGGCACTGGAGGTACTGACCGGTCAGGCCAGCGGCGACCCGGCCGCATCTGAACCCTATGCCGAGGACAGTCTCTTCGCGCTCGCCCAGCAGCAGGCCGCGGCCTTTTTGCGCCGCTCGCTGAACCACGATCCGAAGAGCCAGACCTGAGCCAGTGCGGAGACGCCCACGTCTGATTATCGGCGGCCTGCTGGCCT
>JABSSV010000305.1 GCA_013213875.1 Lysobacterales bacterium | reverse complement strand
GCAGACGGCGTCAATGACTGGGAAGACGCGCTGCCCTTCAACAGCGACGAGCAACAGGATACGGACCGCGATGGTACCGGCGATCGTGCTGACGCCTTTCCCAATGATCCGGCGGAACAGACCGACACGGATGAGGACGGCATCGGCAACACCCGTGACCAGGACGATGATAACGACGGTTTTTCAGATCGGGATGATGCCTTTCCCCTGGACGCAGCGGAATGGCTGGATACGGACCTCGACGGCTACGGAGACAACGGTGACCGCTTCCCTGAGGATGTGAACGAATGGCGCGACACGGACGGTGACGGACTAGGGGATCAGGCGGATCCGGACGCGGATGACGACGGTACGGCGGACCGCCCGGAAGGACTGAGCGACCTGCTGGTGGTCAGTACCGGTAACGGCCAGATTCTGCGCTTTGATGCCGCCAGTGGCGGCTTCCGGGGCGTTGAGGTTCCGGACTGGGATAGTCGTATCACCTTCCAAAGCGCGCTCGCCTATCGGCCCGCTGACCATACGTTGCTCTACACCGGTGACAGTGGTCTGCGTCGCCTGGACCTTCTGTCCCGGGAATTGCTTGGCGAATGGATACCGCCCTTTGCCAATGGCGGCCCCAGCACGCCCGTCCTTGGCACTGGCTTTCCCGTCGCCCTGGCGGCCAGCGGTGAACGCGTCGCGGTGGCCAGACTGGGCGACCCCAGCGTGGTCAGTTTCAGAGGACAGGCACAGGCCAGGCTCGATGCCAGCGTTAACTGGCAAATTGCTGCAGACGACGTAATCAGTGCCTTGAGCGAGGACGGCAGCGGCGGTCTCTACCTGCTCGGCCTGCAACGCAGCCTCTATCGCACCAGCGGTGCCGGCGTGGTGCAGCTCAGCGGGCCCAACACGTCTTGGATGCGCGATCCGCGCTATCTGATCCGGGATGGAGAGCGGCTTTTTATCAGCGACCAGGGTCGTAACGCCGTGTTCTCGGTGGCGGCAAACAGCGGTGAACTGCTGGTCGAACTGGCCGATCTTGCTGCGCTGGGCTATTCCGAGCCGGCCGGGCTTGCACTGGGCCCGGACAACAGCCTGCTGGTCGCGGCTGCACGGGAACATGCGGTGCTGGCGTTTGACCGTGACAGTGGGGCTTTTCTTGGCGAGCGCATTGCTCCCGGCCAGGGCGGGCTTCTGGCACCGGGAGCGCTGCTGAACGTACCGGCCTTGGGCGATCGTTTCCCGGCCGACGCGCAGCGTGTACTCACACCGAACGCTGGCCTCTGGTTCAACCCGGAACGCAGCGGCCGCGGCTTTGACCTGCAACGGGTAGGCGACCGTCTGGCGGTACTTTGGTATGGCTATGATGAGGACGGACTACCCAGCTGGCTGCTGGCCGCCGGCAGGCTGGAAGGCTTTGAATTCTCCGCGCCCCTGGAGCGGTTCCAACAGGCCCCTGACGGATCCACCAGCGCCCGTGCGGTCGGCACACTCCGCCTGAGCTTCGACTCTGAGCAACGCGCCCGGCTGCAAATCACGCTGGGCGAGCAGGAACTGCAGGAGACGGTGCAGTGGTTCGCGATCAGCCCCTTCGTTAATGAAGGTAATGAGACCGGTGTTTACGGTCGCGATGACGGCCCGGGCTGGGGTATTAGTCTTGATCATCAGGCGGATACGCGCGTGACCGTCGCCTATCTCTACGACGCGGAAGGCGAGCCGCGTTGGCTCATTAGCGAACCACGCACGGGGGCGGAGGACGCGCCTTATCAGATGCTGGCCTCCTTCAGTGACTCGCTGTGCATCGCCTGTAGCGGGCCCGCCAGCAATGAACTGATCGACGCCGGCACGCTGACCCTGGATCTTGAGGGAACGGGCCGTTGGCGTAACAATCTGACCCTGCCCGCACCATTGAGCGGGCGCTGGACAACAGACAGCACGGCGCGGCGCTTTTCTGATCCCGCCGAGCGGCCCCGCTAGCTCTTGGCCAGCGACCAGGCAGCCATAGCACGGCAGCTCGAACTCGCGCTGGCCGCGCAACAGCGCGGGGATCTCGCCCGCGCGCATAGTGTTTATCAACAGATTCTGCAGCAGCAGCCACAGCACGTGGGCGCCCGACTGCACCTGGCACT
>JABSSV010000304.1 GCA_013213875.1 Lysobacterales bacterium | reverse complement strand
GTCTCTGCGGCCAACGGCGTACCGGCCTGCTCCAGCAGGCGCCGCAAATGACCCCAGCGCTGCAATACTGACGACAGCTGACGGGCCAGACCCTGAAATACGGGACCCAGCTCCCGGCGCACCTGTTCCAACAGTGCGTGCCAGTCGTCTTCCCGGCGCAGGTGCTGCCCGCGGTTGCCCACCGTATCCTGCAGCGCACGCCAGGCCAGGTCATGCAACAAGGCATCAACCTCGCCAACGGCAGTCCAGGCCAGCAGGCCATCCCGCGCCAGTCCGTGTTGGCGCTGCATCCAGCGCATTTTGTCCGCCAGCGTCAGGCTCAGCAGACGCAGAATGCCCTCCTGCTGACTGAGCGCCGCTTCTTCCCAGGTATCAAACAGGCGCAAGCCCACCGCATCTTCCTGATCGACCAGCGCCGGCCAGGCCCGGGAGCCGTCGTCCGTGGTGACCTGCTCAGGCAGATCACCGGGTAGCCAGGCTACGATGCCATCCCGCTGCCATTCGCGCCCCTGCTCGTCCATGAATGCACGCTGGGCGCGGGCACCGAAGCGCGCCTGCAAAGCGGCCAGATCGCGCCCCTCCGCCAGCAGTTCACCGTCATCATCAGTAACCAGAATGCGCGGCCGCAAATGCAGCGGCAACGCTTCAAAATCAAAGTCAGCGGGCTGCAGGGCAACGCCCGCTTCCTTCTCCAGCACGGTCACGATGGCCGCCAGCAGGTCGCCGCTTGGCTCAGCCGGCAAGGCAGCAGCGGCCAGATCGGCAAACTGCGGTAGGGGCGTAAGCATGCGCCGCTGCGGTTTGGGCAGCGTCCGCAGCAGCTCCATAATGAGCTCCCGGCGCAGCCCTGGCACCTGCCAGCGCAAGTGCTCCGCCTGCACCGTATTGAGCAGGGTCAGAGGTACGCTCAGGCTGACGCCATCCGCCGCATCACCGGGGCTGAACAGATAGCTGAGCGGTAGCTGTCGGTCACCCGCGGTCCAGTGATCCGGATATTGGGTGAGCGGTGCCAGCCCCGCATCTTCGCGCAGCAGCACCTCCTCACCCAGCTGCAGACGCTTCAAAGCCGCTGCATCGAGACCCTCAAGCCAGCGCGCGAAACTCTTGGCGGTCGCGATCTGCGCCGGCAGCTGCGCATCAAAAAACGCATAGAGTGCCGCTTCGTCAGCCAGCACATCACGCTGTCGACGCTTGTGTTCCAGCCGCTCTACCGCTTCACGCGCGCGCCGGTTGGCGTCGAGAAACGGTGCCCGGCTGTCCAACTCGCCACGGACCAGCGCATGCTCGATAAACAGGCGGCGCGCCACGGACGCGTCCACCGCTGTATATGCCACGAGCCGCCGTTCACGCAGGATCAGGCCAAACAGACTGACCTGCTCCCAGGCCATAACCTGACCCCGGCGGCGCGACCAGTGCGGATCAAAATAGGCCCGCTTCAGCAGATGCGCGGCCTGGGCCTCGATCCATTCCGGCGCGACCTTGGCGTTGATGCGGGCGTAGGGTTTGCTGGTCTCAACAATCTCTGCAGCCACGATCCACTGGGGGCTTTTGCCGAAAAGATTGGAGCCGGGAAAAATATGGAAGCTGCGGTTGCGGGCACCATCATAGTGTCGCTCCTCAGGGTGACGGCGGCCCACATGGCTGAGCAGACCCGCCAGCAGCGCCTGATGCAGCACCGCACCCTCGGCACGCTGCCCGGTCAGGCGCAGGCCTTCCTCCCGGGCCAGGTCACGCAATTGCTGATAGAGATCAAACCATTCCAGCACCCGTTGCGGGGCCAAAAACTCCCGCTTGCAGCGCTTGCGAAACTGACTACCGCTCAGGCTTTTGCGCAGACCGCGCAGGTAGTCCCAGAGAGCCAGCATGGCGGCAAAGTCGGAGCTGTCGTCGGCAAAGCGGGCGTGCTGCTCATCAGCCGCCGCCTGGGCCTCCAGGGGACGCTCACGCGGGTCCTGAATACTCAGACCGGCCGCCAGTACCATGGCTTGCTCCAGACAGCCCTCGGCCTCACCCGCCAGCACCATACGCCCGAGGCGCACATCCAGCGGCCAGCGGGCCAGTCGTCGTCCCAGCGGGGTCAGTTCGCGCTGCGCATCCAGCGCACCCAGTTCCTGCAGCAACTGGCGCGCGTCGTTAATCATGCGCGGCGCCGGCGGATCAATGAAAGGAAACGCCTCCACCGCGCCCAGCCCCATGGTCAACATGCGCAGAATCACACTGGCCAGTGAGGTGCGCAGGATTTCCGGCTCGGTGAACTCCGGGCGCTGCTGGAAATCCTCTTCGCTGTAGAGCCGGATACAGGTGCCCGGGCCCAGACGCCCACAGCGACCGGAGCGCTGGTTGGCACTGGCCTGGGAGATGGCCTCGATGGGCAGGCGCTGGATACGGCTGCGATGGGCATAGCGACTGATGCGTGCTAGGCCTGAATCGATCACGAAACGGATGCGCGGCACCGTCAGTGAGGTCTCGGCCACATTCGTGGCCAGAATGATGCGGCGCGCGGCCCCGGGGTGAAACACGCGCTGCTGCTCGGCCGCCGACAGGCGGGCATAGAGCGGCAACACCTCCGTGTTGCGCAGGCCCGATCGGGCCAGGTAATCCCGTGCCTCGTGGATCTCGCGCTCCCCCGACAGGAACACCAGGAAGTATGACAGCTCGTAGGTGAGGAAGACCGTCATCGAGCGGTCGGCGTAGTCGTAGAGTGGGTACTTGCCCTGAAACGACTCGAGACCGCTGGCGTAGATCAGGACCGGGATCATGATCGCGAG
>JABSSV010000303.1 GCA_013213875.1 Lysobacterales bacterium | reverse complement strand
GTTCGAGCAAACGCCGGAACACGGGCGACTCTGCGGAACGACGCTGCTTCCACTGCCGCGGGCTTTTGGCCGACTGGCGGGGTTTCTTACCGGTATCGGTCAGGGACAGAAACACCTGTACCAGCGCGATACCGTCGGCAATGCAATGATGGATCCGTGCCACCAGAGCCGGCCCTTCCACATAGTTCTCAACCACGTGGAATTGCCACAGGGGGTGCGAGTGGTCCAAGGGTGTGCTGGCCAGATCAGCGACCAGAGTCTGCAGTTCTTCCCGGTCTGCGCGACCGGGAAGAGCGATACGGCGCACATGATCTCGCAGCGTGAAATCCTCATCGAACTCCCAATAGGCGCCACTCGCCGTGTCCACGGCCTTTTGGCGGAAGCGGCTGAAAACGAGAAAGCGCTGCTCAATCGTATTGAGCAGACGCTCGTAATCGAGCTGCTCCTCAAGACCGATCACACCGGTGATCATCATGAGGTTATCGGGCCGCTCCATACGCAGCCAGGCCGTGTCCACTTTGGACATGGTTTCGCGCTTGGGTTTTGCAGTCAAATCAGGTATTTCCGCGATGAATGTTTACCAGTCTCGCACGCCTGTCAGGACAGGTCAACGCAAGACGGACGCCCGACCTCAACTGGCCAGACGGGCCGGTGTGGTCTTACGGCGGGCCTGTTTCTGCGCATCAGAGCGACGCTCTTCCAAGGCCTCGAGATAGCCCTCGCGCACGCCGGTAATGTAGTCACCGGTAAAACAGGACGTATCGAAGTCGACAATCGCGCTGTTACCTTCGCGGCAGGCTTCCACCAGATCGCCGATATCCTGATAGATCAGCCAGTCCGCTCCCAGTAGTTCCTGAATCTCCGCCTCCTCACGACCGCTGGCGATCAGCTCCGAGGTGGCTGGCATATCAATGCCATAGATATTGGCATAGCGCACCGGTGGCGAAGCCGACGCGAAATAGACCTTCGCCGCACCGGCATCGCGGGCCATCTGAATGATTTGCTTGGAGGTGGTTCCCCGCACAATCGAATCATCAACCAGCAGCACGTTCTTACCGCGGAATTCCAACTCGATGGGGTTGAGCTTACGGCGTACGGATTTTTGTCGCTGCTCCTGCCCCGGCATAATGAAGGTCCGCCCGATATAGCGATTCTTCATAAAACCTTCGCGGTATTTGACGTTTAAATCGAAAGCCAGCGGCAAGGAAGAGGTGCGACTGGTATCCGGCACCGGTATCACCACGTCGATGTCATGATCGGGGCGCTCGCGCAGAATCTTGGCAGCCAGGGCCTCCCCCATACGCAGACGGGCCTTGTAGACGGAAACGTCATCCATCATGGAGTCAGGCCGGGCAAAGTACACGTGCTCAAAGATGCAAGGCGTCAGGGGCTGGGCATGGCGGCTCTCATGGCTGTGCATCTCGCCGTTTCTATCCACAAAGATCGCTTCACCAGGACGCAGATCACGCACCAGCTGGAAGCCGATGGCGTCCAGGGCCACGCTCTCGGAGGTAATGGCCCATTCGGTGCCGCTATCGGTCTCGCGGCGTCCAAGGACCGCGGGCCTGATGCCACGGGGATCGCGAAAACCCAGCAGGCCCTGATCCACCAACAGCGCGACCGCCGCATAGCCACCCTCACAGCGTTCATGCACCGCATCGACTGCCTGGAATATGTCCGCCGGCGTCAGCCGGGCGGTGGTGGCGTCATGCAGCTCATGAGCCAGCACATTCAGCAAGACTTC
>JABSSV010000302.1 GCA_013213875.1 Lysobacterales bacterium | reverse complement strand
GATAGCAGGGATTGAGCCTCCTCCCGGCCTGCCTGCTCTAAGCGGCGTGAACCCACCTGCGGTTGATCTCACCCAGCTGGCGGATCTCAGACCGACGCTGGAGTTGATGCGATCTGCCGGGGTTTTATGAAGCACTGGCCCGGCTCCTATCTGCCGGCGCTACTGATCGCGGGCCTGGCGCTGCTGCCGATACTGGTGCTGTTTGATCTGGCGTGGGGGCCAGAGCCCGTATTTCAGGCGCGGCAATGGCATGTGCTGACCAGTACGTTGGCGCTGATGGGTCTGACGGTGCTGGGCGCCGTGCTCATTGGCGTACCGCTGGCCTTGCTAACAGCGCTGGTGCGGCTGCCCTGGGCGCCTTTGTGGCTGATTATGCTGGCCGCACCGCTGGCCATGCCGAGTTACCTCGGTGCCTTCGCCTTTTTCGCCGCTTTCGGTCCCGGTGGCGAGATTGAGCGCACGCTGGGTATCGCTACGCCGAAGGCCGAAGGCTTGCTGGGCGCTAGTCTGGTCATGGCGCTTTATACCTATCCCTTTGTCTTGCTGACCACGCGGGCGGCGCTGCGGAGCCAGGACGGCAGCCTCATACATGCGGCCCGGTCTCTGGGGCTGTCTTTGTGGGGCTGTATCTGGCGCGTGGTGTTGCCGCGCGCTGCTGCCGGTATTGCGGCCGGCGCCCTGCTGGCGGGACTCTATGCCCTGTCAGATTTTGGCACACCTGCCATTATGAATGTGGATACCTTTACCCGCATGATCTTTGTGGAGTACAACGCTTTCGGACTCAGTCAGGCTGCCGTGCTTTCGCTGCAACTGCTGCTGCTGGTGGGGCTGATTCTTTTTCTCGAGTCGCGCGTACGTGCTACGGAGGAACGGGCTGGCCGTACTCTGGTGCTCTGGCCCCGGCCCTGGCAGGTACCCCTGGCACTACTCGGCGTGCTGCCGGTTTTTGTCTTGGCGATACTGCTGCCCCTGGGAATTTTTCTGCTTTGGTTGCTTCGCGATGGTGCGGGGGAATTTGATTACCAGCTGGCCTGGAATTCAACCTATGTGTCCTTGCTGGCCGCCGGGGTGGCGGTACTTGCGGCCTTGCCGATGGCCTATGCGGCACTGGCAGGTCGCGTCGGCCGCCTGGCGGAACGGATCAGCTATCTGGGGTTCGGTGTGCCGGGCATCGTCATGGGTACCGCGCTGGTTCATCTGGGTCTCAAGTTGCCCTGGCTCTACCAAACCACTGCGGTACTGGTGCTGGCCTATGTGTTGCGCTTTTTACCGTTAGCGGTGGGCGCGATTCGCACCAGCGTGGCGGCTCTGGAGGGTAGTATGGAGCGCGCCGCCCGCGTACTGGGAGCTGGACCGGCCGAGACGTTTCGACGCGTGAACTTCCCGCTGACCTTACGCGGCGTCATCGCGGGCGGAGCGCTGGTTTTTCTGGAAGTGATGCGGGAACTGCCCGCGACGCTCCTGTTGGCGCCCATTGGCTTTGAGACTCTCGCGACCTACATGTGGCGGGTCTACGAGGCCGGCTATTTTGGTCAGGCGGCAGTGCCCGGGCTTCTGCTGATTCTGATGTCGGGGCTGGGGTTGGCTTTGATGTTTTTCGGCGAGCGCCGGGCAGAATTTGAATGGTATGAGGAAGGGCGCGATTGATGCTGACGCTGTCAGATATTGCGGTTGAATATGGCTCGACCCGGGTGTTGGATGGTCTCAGCCTGACTTTGGCTGAAGATGAAATTCTCATGCTGGTCGGACCGACCGGCTGTGGTAAATCCACCCTGCTGAATGCCGTCGCGGGTTTGGTACCCCTAGCGGAAGGCGCTGTGGCCCTGGGTGCATGGCGTGCGAAAGCGGGGCAGGTGGTCGCGCCTGAGAAGCGGCAGATAGGCATGGTATTCCAGGATTTTGCGCTGTTTCCCCATCTCAGCGTGGAGGACAATGTGAACTTCCGCGTGCGTGAGCGGACTCAGGCAGACCGCTGGATAGCGCGCCTGGGGCTAGAGGCTCTGCGGGACGCCAAACCGGCACGACTTTCCGGCGGCCAGAAGCAGCGTGTCGCCCTGGCGCGTGCCCTGGCGCACGAGCCTCGGCTCATGCTTCTGGATGAACCACTATCCAATCTGGATGCGGCGCTTAAAGAGGAACTACGCTGGGACATTCGGGACGCGCTCAAGGCGGCGGGCATACCGGCTCTCTGGGTGACCCATGATCAGTCCGAGGCCCTGTCAGTTGGTGATCGCTTGGGGGTTTTTCAGCAGGGCAGGTTGGTGCAACTGGACACGCCGCAGCAATGCTATGCATCGCCGGTGAATCGTTTTGTAGCCACCTTTCTCGGGCGGGCCGCTCTGTTGCCGGGACAGGTGGTCGGGCCGGAGATAGTCACTGCGCTGGGGGCTCTGCGCGCACGGCAGACGCCTGCGTCCGAAAGCTGTGAAGTGCTCTTGCGCCCTCAGGACTGCGTGCTTGTGAGCGACTCAGCAGCCCCCAATGCGCTTATCGTTGCGCGGCAGTTTGAGGGCGCGCATTGGCTCTATCGGGTGCAGCATGACAGCGGAGTTGCGCTGCAGGTGCGCACGACCCAAACGGAGGGATGGGAAGAGGGCCTTCCCGTTCGTGTGGAACTGTCGCACACAGGTCCCTTCACGGTTTTTCCAACGCCTGGATAAGCGGCGACCCTGGCGAAAGGGCGCCTTCTGTGAAGGGGTCATCCATCGTCCAATCAGGGTAAATCACGGCCTTTTCGGGGTGTGATTCATATGGAAATGAGAATCATTATTATTTAAAATAAAGCCGCAGGCACGGCCAGCCAGCCGGTTACTCCGGTCAGCCAGTCACTCAGACAGGAGTATCCCATGAGCCGAACCGGACCCCTGGTCCTGTGGACCACACGCTGGCAAAAACTGATGCGCGATGCGAATGACGCGCTGGCAAACGGCGATCTGAAAAATGCGCGCCAGGGTTATGAGGACGGCGCCGCGCTGGCCCGGGGCCAGCTGGACCTCGCCCTCGCCGGCACGAGTGCGCTGGTGGACCGCCATGCGGCCTCGGCTTATTTTGTGGCCACCTCGAATCTGGCTGAGTACTTCAGTCAGATGGGCCAGGTGGTCAAGGCAGAATCAGTGTTTGAGGGCGCTTTCGCCTATGCGGAGCGATGGCTTCGAAGCCGCCGGGGTCAGCCAGCCGTAATCGAGGACTTGTTGCGCATGCTCAAGTTTCCCATGGCTGACTATCTTGCGCTTGGGGCTGCCGATGAGGATACCCGACGCTTGCGTTTGCAGCGCCTGGCCAGTTTGCTTGATGTGATCAGCAGCGGCAGGTTTGCGCCCGCAGCACTATGCTAGGTGCAGGCCAGCGTCCTTAAGATTGAACCAATGAGGAGTAGAACATGACCCAGAAAAGCCACCCCATGCGCGCGCGATTGACGCCGCAAACTGCCTCCGCGCACTGCGATATTCCCTGCGCCATCTACGATCCGTCAGAGGCCATCATCGGGGCCCTCTCGGTGCTGCGCATCATGGATATCATGATTGAAACCGCCGCCAAGGAAGGTGCTGAGGCGCTGGCCAAAGCCAATACCATCGGCCGCTGCGTCTTGCGTAAGGAGCAGGAAGCGGAGCGGGTGAAACATGAGATTCGCATTATCTGGGGGGATTATTTCAAGGGCGGGCACCTGGAAACGCACCCGCACATCCACGGCGTGGCGCACGCGATCATGGTGAAGGCCAGCGCCTGCAAGCAGGAAGTCAATCGGCAGGATGCGCTGGATCTGCTGGAGCTGGTCAACCAGTTCGCCGAGGCCTTCTGGCAGACCAAGAACGTAGCCAGCGAGCGTAAGGTTTGTCCTTATCCTCCCGCGGAGGCCGTGGTCTACCCGATACTTTAGGTCGGGTTCGAAATCGCCATGATCCTTGGCTGGCGACTCATACGCGTGCGGGGCGCCAGCATGGCACCCGCGCTACGCTCCGGTGATCTGGTTCTGGTGCGGCGCTTTCGGCGTCCACCGGGCTCGTGCTCTGTGGGGTCCATCGCATGTATTCAGCATCAGGGCCTGGGGCTGATCATCAAGCGTCTTATCGCCTATGACGAGGACGGGTTCAGACTGCGAGGGGATGGTGCAACCAGTGCGCCGTCTATGGATCTGGGCGTGGTTCGTCCTGAGCAGATTCTGGGGCGGGTGGTCTGGCGCCTGCCCAGGATGCGCCTGGCTGCCGGGCGCAGCTAGCCGCGGGCGCGACGGACGTCGATAAAGCTCTTGATAAACAACGCCAAAGCCAGCGCGTTTGAGGCCAGCATGAGACCGACGCGCAGGATCGCCAGAGGATCTTCCCGCCCCAGGGCGCCCCGTAGCGGCATGAACAAGGCCAGCAGGACCACCAGCGTCAGCAATACCGCGATATGCGCCACAACCTTGTTTTCCGCCTTTACGCCCGGGTAGCAGGCCAAGAGTAATACGCCAAAAGCCGCGGGTATCAGCGCGGTGAAAGACGCGGCGCCAGAGCTGAAATAGCCCCAGGCCGACAGGGCGATGAGCAAGAGGGCGTTCAGGAGACTGGCTGAGTGGGCACGCATGTGCCAAGCATCAGCATTCCGGCGGCACCTGTCAACCGGCCCGTGCATAAACTACTGGCTGCTGGCACTGCCTATTCATGAATCGTAAAATAAGATGCAGGCAGCAAGCGCATGGGCATCTGGCGACGCGATGAAAGATCCGGTCACGCTGAGCGACACCACACCGTATTACGAGAAGCATTTTCTGCTGATCGACGATACGCCGCATGCCTATGTGAGCGCCTTTCGCGAGGCCCAGTACGAGGCACGCAGCAAAAAGCGACAGGCATCGGTGGCCTTCTGGTGTATCACCGTGGCCGTCGCGGTAGCCTGGATTCTCGGCTTCATCCCGCTGCTGCTGGCCATCGTCATCTCCTTGGCTGCATGGGCTTTGGCCAGTTGGCGTAACCGGCATGAGGCGCGGTTACTGGCGCGTACCTTCGAGCTTGCGCTACGTGGCAAGCAGCGGGAGTTTCACGACTACATGTGGCAACACCTTGATCGCCGAATGCTGCGCCAGGACTTCTGAATTCGGGCCGCCCTGTAGGCGTTCACACCCGCAGCAATGCATTCCGCTACACTCCGCAGCATGAGTAGCGCCAAGCGTTCAAAAATCATCCGGCCAGACTTTCCCTTGCCAGTCGTTGACCCGGTGCAAGACCGTTTTGCCCGGCCGCTGCGTGATCTGCGGCTCTCCGTGATCGACCGTTGCAACCTCCGTTGCGACTACTGCATGCCCGCTGACTCCCTGCAGGGACGGGGCATATTTCTGCCGAAGCCGGAATTGCTTAGCGATGACGAACTTGTGCGTCTGGTTCGTGTCTTCGTCCGCCTGGGTGTGCACAAGCTGCGTTTAACCGGGGGCGAGCCGTTGTTGCGTCCGGGCTTTAGCGATCTGGTCGCACGCCTCGCCGCGGTGCCAGGTATCGATGACCTGGCCCTCACGACCAACGGCATTCTGCTGCCGCGCCATGCGCGTGCGCTCAAGGCTGCGGGTCTGGGGCGCATCACGGTCAGTCTCGACAGCATCGATGAGAGCACCTTCGGGCGCATGTCGGGGGGCAAGGGCAGCGCGGCTGAGGTGCTGGCAGGCATCAAGGCGGCTGAGCAAGCCGGCTTCGAGCAACTGAAGATCAACACGGTGGTGCAACGGGGAGTGAACGACACGGAGATCGAGTCCCTGATCGGGTTTTTCCGTGGCACCGGCCACATTGTCCGGCTGATCGAATTTATGGATGTGGGCAATCTCAACCACTGGGATCGCACCCAGGTGGTGGCGAGTGCCGATTT
>JABSSV010000301.1 GCA_013213875.1 Lysobacterales bacterium | reverse complement strand
TCAAACTGGGCATTAACGGGTATGCCGAGGGCGATTTCAACGCGATCGTCTTTATCATCGGCGGTCAGTATGAGCGGGCTGTTGGCGAACCAGCGTCCCAGCAGGCCAAAAAGATTTTCCTGCAAGGTAAAGGTGCGCAGAAAATCCAGCCACAGTTGCAATACGGCAAAGGCCAGTGGTGGCAGCAGCGCGAACAGCAGGGGTATACGGGGCGCATAGGCGGATACCAGCAGCAGCCAGCCGTAAATGGGCAGGGCCCAGATCGCCTGCGACAGCCAGGAAGCAAGCACCAGCAGCCAGGCCTTGACCGGGTTGCTGGCGCTGATCAGCAGCGTCCAGGGATTTTCGCCCGCGTAGGCCACCAGGCCAGCGGTAATCAGGCCCGTGAGCAGCTGCGTCAGCACATAGACAGCCCAAAAAATCAGGGGTGCGACCACCATGGCTGTGAGCAGTTTGGACAGCAGCGTTTGCAGATCAGAGGCCGGCAGGGATTTCCAGAACAGGATGGAGCGATCCTTACGATCGTCAAACAGGGCGCCCAGCAGGTAGAAGAACACCACAAAGCCCAGTACCAGCGTGAACAGGAAAGAGCCGCCAAACAGGTTGATGTTGTAAATGATTTGGCTGCGGCTGGCTTCCGGTACCTGGGACAGACCAAACAGCGCCTCGCGCACGGTAAACAGTTCGTTATCAAAATAAATGGCGGTGGCCAGGCTCATCAGCGTGCCCAGCAGGTAAAGGCCGCCGACCACCAACGGGGTGGTGCGGAGCGCGCCGCGGTTTTCCCAGTACTCGCGCTGGATGAGTGCCAGTAAGCGGTTCATGCCGCGCTCTCCTGTTGACTCATGGTGGCGACAAACAGGTCGGCGACGCTGGGCGTATGTAGCTCGCCGAGTGCGGCCAGGCGCTCCCGGTCGGCGCGATCATAGAGAAAGATATGACGGCCCATAAGCACGCGCTCGAAAAGCGGATTCAGCGCCCGGGCGGCCTCGGCCTGATCAGCCCGTACCATTAACTCGCAGTAGCGCTCCTCCACCGCCTCCATGCTGCAGTCCAGCGCAATGCGCCCGTCCTGTATAAAGATGAGATCCGTAAGGATGTGCTCGACCTCTTCAACCTGGTGGGTGGTGATGATGATGCTTCGTTCCTCGTCGAAGTAATCGTTAAGAAGATTGGTGTAGAAGGTCTTGCGGTACAGGATATCGAGTCCCAGGGTGGGCTCATCCAGTACCAGCAGCTTCGCATCAATGGCCATAACCAGCGCGAGATGAAGCTGCACCACCATGCCTTTCGATAGTTGCTTGACCCGCTGGTCCTGTTGAATTTTGGTCTGCTTCAAATAGTGCAGGCACTTCTCGCGCGAGAACCGTGTATGTAGCTTTTCCGTCAAGCCAATAAGTTCATGAACGCGGATCCAGCGTGGCAGTACCGCCACGTCGGCAATAAAGCAGACTTCTTCCATCAGCGCCGCGCGCTGACGGGCCGGATTCTTGCCGAGCACGCTGAGTTCGCCGTCGAAGCTGGCAAGGCCCAGAATGGCTTTTAGTGCTGATGTTTTGCCAGCGCCATTGGGGCCAATCAGTCCGACGATACGTCCCGCCGGAATGGATAGATCAATATCGCGCACGGCCTGAAAACGTCCGTAGCGTTTGCTCAGACCGCGGGCCTCAACCACCATCGTCATTCCCCATCCTCCTGTTTATTGTTCTCTGTCATCAGCGTGCTCAGTGACAAGCCAAGCTGTTCAATGCGAGCCAGCATGGCCGGCCATTCTTCCTCGATGAATTTCCTGCGCTCGCTGTCTTTGAGCTGTTGGCCAGCGCCTTCTTTTACAAACATGCCCAGGCCCCGCCGCTTCTCTACCAGGCCCTCATCGACCAGCGTTTGATAGGCCTTGGAGACGGTGATCGGGTTAAGTTGAAATTCAGAGGCGACGTTGCGGACCGAGGGTAGGGCGTCACCCTCACGCAAGGTGCCGTCGAGAATCATGGCGATGGTCCGCTCTTTCAGTTGCCAGTAAATCGGCTGGCTGTCGTTCCACTGGCTGATCATTCGGCTCAGCCGCCCCGAAAGAGAATCAGGCCACTGTGATTGTTGCTCGCGTGCACGGGAGCTGATTCGGCGTCCTCTGCTTGCACCGTTGTAGTAGCCTCTGCCGTGTGCGCGCCGCCGGACATCCAGCTGGAGGCTGCGGAGAGCACCAGCACCAGGGCGCACAGCAACGCCAGGCGATCAGAGATGCGAATGGATTTTCGACGCCGGAACACAGACATGGTTCTTATCCTCCTTGGTACAGCAGCACTGTGCTGGTGATATTGTTTATTGGTGTTGTAGTTAACTATAACACTATGCTGGATCGGCATGCAAGCCCTTTTCAAATTTAGCTTGGCTTGCCACTGTGCCTGCGGTCTAGGACAATGCGCGCCTGCCTAATGAAAGGAGTAATACCCGCATGAACTCATTGCGTCATGTGCGGCTGGTTGCCGCTTCCGCCCTGCTCTTGAGTGGGTCTCAGGTCCTGGCTCAGGAGACCGATAAAGAAAAACTGAGCTACGCCATTGGCATGAACATCGCTCAATCTCTGCAGGCTCAGGGTACCGATGTGGACATTGACACACTGCTGACGGCCCTGAAGGCCAAGTACACCGGTGGGGAAATGGCCATGAGTGATGATGATGCGCGTGCTTTCCTGCAGGAATACGTGCGCCAGCAGCAGGAAGAGCAGGTGGCCTTACAGGCGGCGAAGGCGGAGGCTAACAAGGCCGCCGGTGACGCGTTCCTGGCGGAGAACGCCGAGCGGGAAGGCGTCATGACCACGGACTCAGGCCTTCAATATAAGGTCATAGAGCAGGGTTCCGGCCCCATGCCGGCGGCCACTGACCGTGTGACCGTGCATTACCGTGGCACGCTGATTGATGGCACCGAGTTTGATAGCTCCGTCGGTGGTGAGCCGGTGACTTTCGGTCTGAATCAGGTCATCCCCGGCTGGACCGAGGGCGTGCAGCTTATGCCCGTGGGCAGCAAATACGAGTTCTACATCAACCCGGAACTGGGCTATGGCGCGGCCGGTGGCGGTCCCATTCCGCCCAATTCCACGCTGGTCTTTGAGGTCGAGCTGATCGGTATCGAGTAGCAGTGACACCCGGCGTCGCTATCGCTGTGCGGCCTGTTTCATGATGCAAAGAGTCCTTCAAGGAGTCGAATAAGACCATGAAAGTGTCAGTTATCGGAGGCGGCTACGTTGGCCTCGTGTCAGCGGCTGGTTTGGCCGAGGTTGGTCATCAGGTTACCTGCATGGATGTAGATGCAGAGCGCGTCGAGCAGCTGCGGGCAGGCGTGATTCCGATTTACGAGCCGGGCCTTGCGGAAATGGTCCAGCGCAACCAGAAGGAGGCGCGGCTGCAGTTCACGACTTCCATAGGCCAGGCTGTTCTGAATGC
>JABSSV010000300.1 GCA_013213875.1 Lysobacterales bacterium | reverse complement strand
TTGGATTGCGCAGGCGATCCCGGTCGATCGTGTCGCCCATGGCAATGATTTTTCTTGCGGCCATATAGTCCCGCGGTGCGTTGATGCATTGAATGGCATGCAGCCGATCCGGCCCCAGTGCCAGTACGGTCAGTGAGTTGGGAGCATCGCTGCGGACCACAAGTTCATCCTGCGGCTGCGGAAGGCCTGCCAGTTGAATCCGGCAGTCATATTGCTCAGACCAAAACCAGGGCACATCACTGTAGCTTGGGTTCTGGCCGAGTATGGCTGCCGCACAGATTTTGCCCTGACTAACGGCATTTTGAACCGATTCCAGAAGCACAGGTTGTGCATACAGCGGGTGCTGCGTTTCCGCGCAGTCGCCGGTCGCGTAGACGTGGGGCAGGCTGGTACGACACTGGTCGTCAACCAGAATGCCACGGGCAGTTGCGAGGCCGCTGCCGTCCAGCCAGCGCAGATCCGGTCGCACGCCGATACCCTTGATGACCAGATCGGCATCCAGCTCTGATCCATCATCCAGGCGCACGCCCTCAACTCCATGCTGGCCGTGGATCGACGCCAGCTTGCGGCCAAAATGAAAAGTCACGCCTTCTTGTTCGTGTCGGGCGCGCAAAAAGTCGGCAATGGCGGGCAAGGCGGAGCGCTGCATGAGCTGTTGCTGGGCCTCGACCAGGAGGACTTCGCAGCCCAGCGCCCGCGCTGATGCAGCCACCTCCAGGCCGATATAGCCGGCGCCGGCGACGAGCACACGGGGTTGCGCCTGTAGCCGCTCCCGGAGCGCCAGCGCGTCATCAAGCGTACGCAGGTAGAACACGCCATCCAGCTCGGAGCCGGGCAGATGCAGGCGGTTCAGGCGCGCGCCACTGGCGATAACCAGCGCGTCGTAGGACAGCAATTGTCCATCCGCGAGTCGTAGCTGCTGCGTATCGGCCAGTAACGCTTCGGCCCGGGTGTTCGGTCGGAAATCAATATTCTGTGCAGCCAGAAAATCAGCACCGCGCAGCGTGCAGCGGTCCGCATCAAATTCGCCTTTCAGAATCTGCTTGGACAGGGGCGGGCGCTGGTAGGGCAGGTGTTTTTCCCCACCCAGGAGCAGCAGCTGGTCCTCGTAGCCACCCTGGCGCAGGGACACGGCGGTTTGCAGGCCGGCCTGTCCGGCGCCGACGATGACGGTGGTCTTGCTCAATGATCTGTCTCCCAACATTTACGCGCGGCTCATGGAATTCCATGCCGGTCTTTTTATTCCTGCAAGGCGCGAGCATAACATTCTGGAGGAGCGTTGCAGTGAATTGCCCGAAGCGCGCGCTGCGAGCTCACAGGCTGGCAAAACATGGCGCGTTTTTCAATGGCCGCATATGGTCATCTGGTGCGCGCGCCGGGGTGACCAGCCAAATGAAAAAAAGGGCGCCACCTGGGCGCCCTGAAGCGTAAGTTTCTGCCGGCCGGAACCGGCAGGGAAGACCTACTTGAGATAACCGTGCTTTTCCAGCGTGATCAGAATGCGATGGGCCGCAAGATCCGGGCTCAGCTCGCTGGTATCGATAACGATTTCCGCTGCCTCGGGCGCTTCATAGGGGTCATCGATGCCCGTAAAGCCCTTAATGATGCCCGCGCGCGCCTTGGCGTAAAGGCCTTTGCGATCGCGTTCTTCACACACTTCGATCGGCGTGGCCACGTGCACTTCGAAGAAACCACCCAGCGGCTCAATGGTCTCGCGCACCTGGCGTCGCGTATGCGTGTAGGGCGCGATGGGTGCGCAGATGGCAATACCGTGGTTCTTGGTGATTTCGCTGGCCACGTAGCCGATGCGCTGAATGTTCAGGTCACGATGTTCCTTGGAGAAGTTCAGTTCACTGGACAGGTTTTTACGTACCACGTCGCCATCAAGCAGCGTCACTGGCCGGCGACCGTCTTCCAGCAGCTTCACCATCAGCGCGTTGGCGATGGTTGACTTGCCGGAGCCCGACAGGCCGGTGAAGAAGATCGTGAAGCCCTGTTTGTGCTTGGGCGGGTGCGCTCGGCGCAGCTCCGCCACCACTTTCGGGTAGGAGAACCAGTCCGGAATGTCCAGCCCGTCGCGCAGTCGGCGGCGGAATTCCGTGCCGGAGATGTTCAGCACCGTGTCGTCTTCGCTCACTTCGTCCGCCGGCTGGTACTCGGCACGGTTTTCCACGTAGACCATCATCTTGAAGGGCACCATGGTGATGCCGAGCTCTTCCTCGTGCTCGCGGAACAGGTCCTGCGCATCGTAGGGGCCGTAG
>JABSSV010000030.1 GCA_013213875.1 Lysobacterales bacterium | reverse complement strand
GTCACCGTCTCCGCCAAACCACGCAGCATGGCCTCGGTGAGATCCATCAGATCGTTCACATCCGCGTAGGCCCAGTAAAACTCCAGCATGGTGAACTCGGGATTGTGGCGGGTGGAAACGCCTTCATTGCGGAAGTTACGGTTGATTTCGTAAACCCGGTCCAGCCCCCCCACGGTGAGGCGTTTGAGATAGAGTTCCGGCGCCACGCGCAGGTACATCTTCAAATCCAGCGCATTGTGGTGTGTTTCAAAGGGTTTCGCCGTTGCCCCACCGGGTATGGGATGCATCATCGGCGTTTCCACCTCCAGAAAATCCCGCTCGGGAGCCTCCAGGAAGGCACGGATAAAGCTGATCACCCGCGAGCGTGTACGGAACACAGCGCGCGATTCCTCGTTCATGATCAGATCCACATAGCGCTGGCGATAGCGGGTTTCCGTATCCTGCAGGCCGTGATATTTCTCCGGCAGCGGACGCAGGGATTTGGTCAGCAAGCGCAGGCTGGAGGCGCGCACGGAAAGCTCGCCCTTGTTCGTGCGCACCATGCGTCCGGCCGCACCGATGATGTCACCGACGTCCCACTGCTTGAAACCCTGATACACGCCCTCGGGCAGCTCATCACGCTGCAACACCAGCTGGATGGAACCGGAACCGTCCTGCAGGCGCACAAAGGCGATCTTGCCCATGACGCGTTTGGCCATCATGCGGCCCGCCACGGCAAAGGTTTCATCCACAGACTCCAGCGCCTCGGCGTCAGCATCAGCGAAGCGTTCTGCCAGCGCCGCAGCGGTACTGTTGGGGCGGAAATCATTGGGGAAGGCCTGGCCGGCTTCGCGCAGGGTCTGCAACTTGGCGCGCCGCTCGGCAATCAGGCGGTTTTCGTCAGCGGGTTTCTGGTCGTTCACGTGGTTTTCCTTGGCGCTTAGAGGCCGGCTTTGAGCGAGGCTTCAACAAAATCATCAAGATCACCGTCCAACACGGCCTGGGTGTTACCGGTCTGCACACTGGTGCGCAAATCCTTGATGCGCGAATCGTCGAGTACATAGGAACGGATCTGGCTGCCCCAGCCGATATCCGACTTGGCGTCTTCCATGGCCTGGGATTCTTCATTGCGCTTCTGAATCTCCAGCTCGTAGAGCTTGGCGCGCAGCTGTTTCATGGCCTGATCCTTGTTTTTATGCTGGGAACGGTCATTTTGGCACTGCACCACCACGCCCGAGGGCATATGGGTGATCCGCACGGCTGATTCCGTCCGGTTTACGTGCTGACCGCCCGCACCGGATGCGCGATACACATCAATACGCAGATCCGAAGGATCAATATCAATCTCGATATTATCGTCCACCTCCGGTGAGGCAAACACGGCCGCAAAGCTCGTGTGGCGGCGGCCACCGGAATCGAAGGGAGACTTGCGCACCAGCCGATGAACGCCGGTTTCCGTGCGACACCAGCCGAAGGCAAAGTCACCGGTGATGTGAATGGTGGCGCTTTTGATGCCCGCAACCTCGCCCGGTGAAGCCTCCACCAGCTCCGCCTTCCAACCGCGCCGCTCGGCCCAGCGCAAATACATGCGCAGCAGCATTTCCGCCCAGTCCTGCGCTTCCGTCCCACCGGAGCCAGCCTGGATATCCAAAAAACAGGGACGGTCGTCCATTTCGCCGGAAAACATGCGCTGGAACTCCAGCTCACTGACATTGCCTTCCAGTCGGTCGAGGTCGGAGACCACTTCGTCTACCGTCTCCTCGTCATCTTCCTCTACCGCCATGTCCAGCAGCTCGGCCGCATCGATCAGGCCCTGACCGGTCAGGTCCAGCGTGCTGACAATTTTTTCCAGCGTGGCGCGCTCGCGGCCCAGCGCCTGTGCCTGATCCGGCTTATTCCAGATATCGGGATTCTCCAGCTCGCGCGAGACTTCCTCGAGCCGGTCTTTCTTTACTGCGTAGTCAAAGGTACCCCCTCAGCGCTTCAACGCGCTGCTGGAGATCTTCCAAATGAAGGGTGATAGGTGCTGTTTCCATGCGCGATCACAGGGCCGGCAAAGCGGCGTATTGTACACCAGTGCGAAGACCGGGAGCGTGCCCTCAGGAGCGCAGCAGGTGCTCCACCAGGAGCTGTGCCCGCGCCACACCCCGAAAGTGATTCAGATCCAGTCGGTACAAGATACGCAGCTGACGCTGGCCGCCCAGGTCTTCCGGTAAACGCCCGAAGGCGATGGCATCGATCGGCTCGTGCCCATCCAGTGGACGCAGGCTCATCTTCAAATGCGCGCCACCCACCACGCGCTGCTCCAGCACTTCAAAAGCGCCCTCAAAGAGCGGCTCCGGAAATTGCTGTCCCCAGGGACCCAGCGCGGCCAGCTGGGCGGCAAACTCCAGATTCAGCTCACTGGCGGTCAGTTCGCCGTCCGTGAGCACTTCCGCCCGCGGGGCCTGACCGGCCAGAAAGTGCTGCACGGACTGCTCCAGCGCCGCGCGAAATTCCTCCAGCCGCGACTGCTCCAGCGTTAGCCCCGCCGCCATGGCATGGCCGCCAAAAGCGTTCATAAGATCGGGCGCATGGGCATGCACATGGGCCAGCACATCGCGAATATGCAATCCCGGCACCGATCGGGCCGATCCCTTAAGCCGGGTGGCGCCGGGGGACTCGGGCGCGAAGGCAACAACGGGGCGGTAAGTGGCCTCCTTAATGCGCGCAGCCACCAGACCCACGATGCCCTGATGCCAGGTGTCATCATGCAAACAAAGACTGAAAGGCAAATGATCACCGAGCGCTGCCACCAGCTTGTCCACCTGCTCTGCCGCCTCGGTCTGCATGGTGTTCTGCATGGCTTTCCGCTGCGCGTTGAGCTGGTCCAACTGCTCCGCCAGGGCCAGCGCCTCTTCGTGATCGTCCGTGAGCAGGCAGCGAATACCCACGCTCATGTCCTCCAGCCGGCCCGCGGCATTGAGACGCGGTCCGACGGCAAAGCCCAGATCTGCCGCAACCAGGTGGCGATAATCGCGCTTACCCACCCGCAGCAGGGCGAGCAGACCCGGGCAAGCGCGGCCGGCACGAATGCGCTCCAGACCCTGGCGCACCAGCACCCGGTTGTTGTGGTCCAGCGGCACCACATCAGCGACTGTACCCAGGGCCACCAGATCCAGATAGTCCGCCAGTCGAGGCGCCTGACGGCCCGCCTGAAACCAGCCTGCAGCCTGAAGGCGGGCGCGCAGCACGGCCATGAGGTAAAACACCACGCCTACTCCGGCCAGTGCTTTGCTGGGAAACGGGTCCGAGGGCAGGTTCGGATTCACGATCGCGCTGGCGGGCGGCAACTCCGCACCGGGCAAGTGATGATCGGTCACCAACACTTCGCAACCGAGTTCGCGCGCCCGCGCGACCCCGGCCAGACAGGCGATACCAGAGTCCACGGTCATGAGCAGGTCCGGCGGATCGTCGGCGAGGGTCTCCACCAGACCGGGCGTGAGTCCGTAGCCAAATTCGAAGCGATTGGGCACCCGATAGGTCACCTGCGTGGCACCGAAGGCACGCAGCAAACGTACGGCCAGGGCCGTGCCCGTCGCACCATCAGCGTCAAAGTCACCCACCACCAGGATGTGGCAGTCGGCCTGAATGGCTTCGGCCAGCAGGTCCGCAGCCGCCTCAATGCCGGTGAGGGTCCCCGGCGGCGCCATGTTAGCGAGACCGAGGTCCAGCGCGTCGGCGTCAGTCAGGTTGCGATGGGACAGCACCCGGCGCAGCACCGGGTGAAGGTCCGAGGGGAGCTGGTCCGGTCGTTCCGAAGGTGAACGCCGGAGGATACGCAGGGGTGCTTTCAGAGGTATTCGACCTCGACGATCTCCAACTCCCGTTCACCGCCGGGCGCAGCAACCACGCCGACGTCACCCTCTTCCTTGCCAATCAGGGCACGGGCGATGGGAGATGAGATAGCGACCTTGTTGGCGGCCACATCGGCCTCCAGATCGCCCACGATCTGATAGCGGATTTCATTGTCATCCTCGTCGGCCACGGTAACCGTGGCGCCGAACACCACCTTGCCACCGGGATTCAGCGTGGTGACATCGATGATCTGCGCATGGGACAGGGTCGATTCCAGATGCTGGATGCGCCCCTCGATAAAGCCCTGCTGCTCGCGCGCCGCATGGTACTCGGCGTTTTCCTTGAGATCGCCGTGCGCGCGGGCCTCAGCGATGGCCGCGATAACCGCTGGCCGGTCCTCGGTTTTCAGTTTCTTCAGTTCCGCGCGCAGCGCATCCGCACCGCCCTTGGTCAAAGGATCACGGTTCATTGGCTCAAACCTTCATGCAGTTCCTGCAGGCTGCGTACCGCGCGATCTTCCTCGTGGTCAATGGCCTGCAGGGTGGCCCAACCGCGGGCCGTGGTCGTGGTATAGGGCACGGAGTACTGCAGCGCTTCGCGACGAATCGAGAAGGAATCTGCAATGGCCTGGCGGCCCTCGGTGGTGTTGATGATGAAGTTGATCTCATCGTTCTTGATCGCATCAACAATATGCGGCCGGCCCTGATCGACCTTGTTCACGTATTCGCACTCGAAACCCTGGGCGCGCAGATAGTCACAGGTGCCGCTGGTGGCGATAAGCTGGAAACCGCGCTTGATCAAGTTACGCGCAATCGGGGGCAAGGAGGCCTTGTCCGCATCGCGTACGCTGATGAAGGCCTTGCCCGGATCCGGCACCCGCTGGCCGGCACCTCGCATGGCGCGCATGCAGGCCCCGCCGAAGCTGCAGTCGACACCCATAACCTCACCGGTGGAGCGCATTTCCGGGCCCAGAATCGGGTCCACGCCCTGGAACTTGATAAACGGGAACACCACTTCCTTCACGGAGAAGTAATTGGGTATCACCTCGCGCTGCAGCCCCTGCTCTGCCAGCGTGCGTCCCGCCATGCAACGCACGGCGACGGAAGCCAGCGGCACGCCAGTCGCCTTGGAGACAAACGGCACGGTGCGCGATGCCCGCGGATTCACCTCCAGCACGTAGATATCGTCACCCCGAACGGCAAACTGCGCGTTCATGAGCCCCACCACGCCCAGCTCCAGAGCCATTTCCGCCATCTGCGCCCGCAGCTCGTCCTGGATTTTCTTACCCAGGGAGTACGGTGGCAAGGTACAGGCCGAATCACCGGAATGAACGCCGGCCTGCTCGATATGTTCCATAAGGCCGCCGATCAGCACGTCCTTGCCATCGCAAATCGCATCAAGATCGACCTCAATGGCGTGATCC
>JABSSV010000003.1 GCA_013213875.1 Lysobacterales bacterium | reverse complement strand
CTCTCTTGCAGCCATTCTTCATTGGCTGCGGTGAACTCGGACACCCCATAGATCAATAGCGCAAAATCCGGATTGAGTGCTGCCTCAGGCTGCGGATGCACCATGGCATAGGCAGCCAGGTGACCGCCGGCGGAAAAGCCCACAATGCCAATCTGACCTGCCATGCCCGCCGCGCGTTGCTGTGCCCGCAACAGCGCCATGGCGCGGTGCAAATCCGCCAGCGGCACACGTTCCGGATGGGTGGCGGTACGCGGGTCGGGAATGCGGTACTTCAGCACCGCGGCGGAAATACCGCGCGCCGCAAAGGCCTGCGCAATGGCCGCACCCTCATGCTCGATGGCGACGGACTCATAGCCACCGCCGGGTGCAATCAGCAGCCACTGGCGGCTGGGCGGGTCGGCCGCATAGAGCGTCAGCGTGGGCGTGGTGACCTGACGGGCGCAGGGCACGCCGCCCCAGCAATCGGGATCCACATGTTCGAGGTCCTCCGCCGCCTTCGCGTAGGGCGCTTCCCCTGCAGGCCACAGCACCAGAGTTTGCGCGGCGAGCGCAACCGTGACATGGAGCAGAAGGAGGCAAAACAGAAGAATTCGCATGCGCGCTACTGTAATGGCTGAAAGCTTACCGCTCAATGGCGCACTGGGCTTCCCGACCACAGATTGCCGTTTGCTATGCTAGGCCCGGATGTCACCAGCAGCCGCGAGCCATGGAACCCTATGTTGAGCCAACTCTCCGCCACCGAAGCGCTGAACCGCCAGTTACGGGTGTCTTTTTTTACCGCTTTCTTCAGCCTCATCTTTGCCGTCGTCGGCTTTGGCTATAACGCCTGGCGCATCGAGACGACGGAGCGCAACGACAATGTCCGTACCGCGAGCTTTGTGCTTCTGGAAACCCTGGCGGAACTGGAACAGGTGATTTACGCCAACCATTATGATGGCGATCTCAGTGTGGGGTCACCCCGGCATGGCTGGGTAAAAATCGGCCTTATCAGTGACCTGTCCATGCTCATCGATCCGCAGGTTGAAGCGGCAGCGGATCAACTCAAGGACAACTGGAGCGGGAGCTGGGGGCGTATCAATAGCGATCGCGCTGCGGTTGACGAACTGGTGCTGGATATTGACGGAGTACGCGGGGAGATCCAGCGGGTCATGGTCGACCTGGACTAGGCGTCAGTCGCGGGTCTGCGCGGACCCGGCCAACAGGCCTTTAAGGACAGCCAGCGCCGCCAGGCGCTGACACGAGGTGCGGGGAAAGGCGGCGCGCTGCAGCGACAAGCCACAGCGCGCCTCACCCGAACCTACTTCATTTCAATCTCTTCTCGCTCACCCACCAGATGCGCCATAACACGGCGGTTTTCCTGGCGGCCGGCGCGCGTATCGTTACTGGCGATGGGCTGGCTTTCACCGTAGCCCGCGCTGGAGACGCGAGATGCATCGATACCAAAGCGCTCCGTCAGCATGCCCGCAAGGGTAGCGGCGCGACGCTCGGACAGGCCCTGGTTGTAGTCCGCAGGTCCGGTGCTGTCCGTGTGACCGGCAATCGTGACCACGGAATCGGGATATTCCTGCATGATCTTGGCGACCTTCTGCACCTCCGGCACGTGCTCCTCACGAGCTGCCGCGGAGTCGAAGTCGAACTCCAGATTAAGGGTCATATCAATCTTGGATTCCAGCTTGACGTAGCAACCCTCAGCGTCGATACGCGCCTGACGGTTGGTGGTGCCGGGGCACTTGTCAGCATAGTTGGGCACGCCATCGCCGTCATCATCGCGCGGACAGCCNCGAGCATCGACTTCCACGCCGGCNGGCGTGTTCGGGCACGCGTCATCNGCGTCNGCNACGCCATCNCCATCGCTGTCNAGNGGCGCNGCCGTTGCGACGGCNGCAGGCCGGCCNCCGAANGCGTAGTGCANGCCCAGGGACAGGGCCGCATTGACCGCATCTTCTTCATTACCCCGATAGAAGCGCAGATCACCACGCAGATGCGCCTTGTCGGTGATGGCATATTTCAAACCACCACCCGCATTCAGCTGAATCTCACTGTCATCGTTCTGACCGGTGCGCGAGTACTCACCCACACCCGCGCCAAAGGACAGGAACGGAGACCACCTGTTATCGGTGGCAAAGTGGTAGAGCGCGCCAATGTGATACTGATCCACATCTACATCACTCACGCCGGGCAGATCCGACTTGGTGTCACTCTGCATGTAAGTAAGCTCCAGCGCCCAGGGATTCTCAAAACGATAGCCAAGACCGAAGCCATAATGCCCTTCATCATCGAAACGGCTGCTACCGGAATACAGCGTTTGTCCACCAAAGGGGTAAACCGTCAGCCCCTCACCTTCCTCGGCCTGCACCGAGAACCCGGCCAGCAATACAGCGGCCCCTAACAGATACGCACGCATGACGAACATCTCCTTTCCATCGAGCTATGGCTCTTTGTTGTTAAATAAACGTTTACTGAGCAGAGTATACCCTCAAGTTCAGCCTTTTTGCCTGAACTTGCCGCTTGTGGCCCGACAGGTACCCTGCCCGCCTTCGCGCTGGCCTATCGCGCCGTCGACACCCGGGCGCCTAGCGGTCCCTGTCGTAGCGGGCCGCCTCGCCCTCTGCCGGCGTGGATTGCTGAATAAACTCCCGCAGATGCTGGTTGGAACTGATCAGATCCTCCGCCCGCAGATACATCATGTGACCGCTTAGATAACCCTTGAAGCTCAAGCGGTCCCTGAAGCGGCCACTGCGATCAAGATTCCACATGACGTACTTGGCCGTGAAGTAATCGGTGGCACCATCGTAGTAGCCGGACTGCACCAGCACGTGCAGGTAGGGGTTCTGGGCCATGGCGCGGCGCAGTTGCTCAGCCACATTGGTATCCCGCCCCTCCCAGGGACTCACGGGCCCAAACAGGTTGTATTGCAGGTCGCTTTCGAAGCCCAGCTCATCACGCAGATAGTGATTGATAGCCGGCGCGAAGGCATGGTTCCAGGAGGTCAGCTCAGCCGGATAGTCATAGCGCTCACCGGCGTTCTTACCGTCCACACCCAGATAGCGCGAATCCAGCCGGCCAATCGTGTAGCCCTCCTCGCGCAGCAACTCTTTCCAGTAGGCAGAGCTGGGCACGGCCAGGTTGTGCGACAGCATGAAGTCCGCCGACACGCCGGCATAGTAGGCCGCCTTGCGCGCAATCTCCTGCCGGCGCTCGGGGTCCAGAAAGCCGCCGCGGCTCAGGGCCGGCAGATACTCGTCCAGCGTGAACTGCTCGGCCTGCTCCAGCGCGGCCAGCAGATCCAGCTCCTGCAGGGCCGGGTCCAGCTTGCCGTGGTAGTGGGCCGCCGCCGTGTAGTAAGGCAATTTCAGCACCGGTGAACGCGGCGCCGGCCCTTCCGCTTCCATACCCAGGCCCGTGGGAGATACCAGCACGACCCCATTTAAATACATCCAGTGGCGGTTTTGCAGCGCCGCGGCCAGACCAGCTACCCGGGTGGTTCCGTAGCTCTCCCCAATCAGGTATTTCGGTGAACGCCAGCGTTCTACCCGCGATACAAACACGCTGATCCAGTCCGCCAGGTAGTCAATATCGGCCTGCACACCGAAGAACTCACTGCGCTCGACCTCCGGATCGAGGATGCGTGAGAAACCGGTGTTGACCGGATTCACAAATACGATATCGGCCACATCCAGGATGGATTCTGGATTGTCCCGCACCCCATAGGGCTGCACCGGATAGCCTTCTTCATCAATGACCAGCTGCTTGGGCGAGGTATAGCCCAGGTGCATCCACAGGGAGCCGGAGCCCGGGCCACCGTTAAAAGACACCACCAGGGGACGCCGCGCGACGGCCTCCGCGTTCTTCAGATCGCTGCGACGGTAGTAGGTATAGAACAGCGCGGCCTGGGCTTTACCGTCCTCGCCGTACACGGGCTGCGTGCCAATGGTCACTTCGTAGGGCACGCGCTTGCCACGAATGGTGACCGCATCGTTCTGGCTGCGCGACCAGTCCGCCGGCAAGGTGCGTTCTGGCAAGTCCCGGACCGACATGGACGCTGCATGATCGTCCGCAACGACTGCGCAGGGCAGCCCAAGACAGCTGAGCAGCAGCGCCATAGCGGAGCAGCGCATGGTGATTCCTTTTTTCATTTCAAAGCCTCTTTGGCGCAGGCGGTGCCTGCTGTTAAGCCGTAGGACCATCGGCCGCGGCAGATGGCCCCAGGGACCCCCATAAACCCGCCGCTCAGCGCTTGTAGACCTTACCGGCACGCATAACAAAATCCACGTCCAGCAACTCTTCAATGCGTTCCAGGGGCGAGCCGTCGGTGGCGATGAGATCTGCATGCTTGCCCACTTCCAGCGTGCCCAGGCTGTCGCTCATGTCAATCAGATCGGCCGCATTTACCGTGGCGCTGACGAGAATGTCCATTTCATCCATGCCCGCTTCATGCATGAGCACCGCCTCCCGGGCGTTGGTGCCGTGCGGCGATACACCGCTGTCGGTACCAAAGGCGATTTTTACTCCAGCTGCATGGGCGCGGCCAAAGTTACCCTGCATATCCGTGCCCACGCGAATGGCCTTGGCCTTGATCGCATCGGACATAAAATCCGAGTTCTCCGCCATCTGCTTGACCGTCTCTCCCGCCAGCAGGGTTGGCACCAGATACGCGCCGGTCTGCTTGAACAATTTGATGGCTTCCGGCCCGGTGTAGGTACCGTGTTCGATAGAATCCACGCCCGCCTCCAGGGCCGCGATAATGCCGTCCTCCTGATGCGCATGACTGGCCACCTTGCGGCCCATACGCTGGGCGGCCTGCACCACTTCGGCCAACTCATCCGCTTCCATCTGCTGGCCCGTACCCGTGGCCCGGTCCGTGAGCACCCCACCGGTCGAGGTGATTTTGATCAGGTCCGCGCCGTACTTAATGGCATTGCGCGTAGCCCGGCGACAGTCATAGGGGCCATTGCACATGCTCTCGTCGCTGTAGAGCTCCATCAGCTCATGCTTGAGCCCGCTGACGTCGTTGTGACCACCGGTGATCCCCACCCGGCCGGCCGCAATAATGCGCGGACCATCAATCCAGCCGCGATCGATCGCATCCCGCAGCGCGTACATCTCCTGATTGCGGGAGCCCACATCACGCACGGTGGTAAAACCCGCGTCCAGCGTACGCAGAGCAAACATGAGCGAACGCATCTGTACCAGCTCGTTGGAAAACTTCAGGTCCTCGCTATCGTTGTCCGGACCCAGCTCACCCTGCAAATGCACGTGCATGTCCATCAAGCCGGGCATGACGAAGGCGTCGCGCAGGTCAATCAGCTCGGCGCTGGCACCAAAATCCTCCGCCGGCAGAAAGCCGTCCAGCCGCTGTGCGATACGGCCATTCTCAATCACCAGCGTCTGTTCGCTCAGCGGTGATTCGCCGGGCACAGCCAGCAGCGTTCCGGCGTGGATGACTTTTGTAGTGGCCTGCGCGCCGGCGGCTAGCGTCAGCACGGCCAGGGCGGAAATAACGCGTAAAAGACCGTGTTTCATGACGGGACAACTCCACTTCTACCGGGGAAGCGCTGACTGTAGTTAGCCCTTCGCGCCCTGTCAAAAAACCCTGCTTCTCACGGCCGGCTTGTGCGCCCGTCGCAACGTGAGCATAGGCGCGGAAGCATGTGTAAAGTGTGCTTGACATTTTTGCCGCGGGCGCTCATACTAGATGTCAAGCTTACTTGACAAAAGGAAACACCCCTATGCTCAACTCAAAACGTTATCTCAAGGAATTCGGTGGCAGCATGCTGGCCTATGTGCTGGTTGTTGTGGTCACCATGTACCTGCTCAATGCCTTTCCGGAGGCCAGCTGGCGACCACTGGCCGCCCTGCTACCCGTGCTGCCGGTCATCTTCGCGGTTATGGCGGTGATCCGCGGCGTCAAGGAACTGGATGAACTACAGCAGCGGGTGCAGCTGATGGCGGTCAGCGCCAGCTTTATCATCTCCGGCACGCTGACACTGGCCTATGGCTTTCTGGAACTGGCCGGCGCGCCACCCCTGAACACCCTGTTTATCTTTCCGTCCATGGTGATGCTCTGGGGCATTTGCACCTCCATTTTTAGCCGGTCCTACGCATGAAGAACCGGCTACGCGAACTGCGCACGGAAGCGGGATTG
>JABSSV010000299.1 GCA_013213875.1 Lysobacterales bacterium | reverse complement strand
TGGTGCTTTGAGCGCTGGTGGTGCCGGCCAGACGCAGCGCGCCTAGTCGCCGCCGGGTTCGTGCTACTCGCCGCACTGGCCAGCTGGCTCCATCCCCTGGTGGGCCCTTTTTTGCTGGGGCCCTTCTGCTATTGCGGCATCATCGCCTGGCTTCGATCGGACTGGTCGGCCGGCAAGCGGCTGCTGCTTCTGGGTGCCTGCTACGGCGCGCTCAGCGCTGTGCTCCTGCTGCCGCCACTAATCGCCGACTTTCAGGCTCTGGCCAGCAAGGCGGGCAATGCTGAAATCACGGGCCAAACGCTGCTGGGCGTCTGGTACTTCTGGCTGGGCATGGAGCAATGGCCCGCCACCCTGCTGCTGTTGCTGCTGGCCCTCACCGGCCTGCCCCAGGTGCTGCGCGGCAGCCTTATCGTGCGCATGGCCTTAAGCGGCCTCCTGCTCACCGCCTTGGCACTGGCAATCACCCAGCCTGCCTGGGCTCAGCACCCGGTCACGCTGGGGCGTTACCTGCTGCCCACCTTGCCGCTTTTACTGCTGGCGATCGCGGGCAGCCTGAACCAGATTTGGGGTTGGCTGAAGCGCCAGCCCCTGACCGGCCGAGGCCTTGGCGTCACTGCCATGGTCGTCGTTCTACTGTGGCTGCCCAGCCAGAGCGTTTTACCCGACCTGCTGCGATGGCCCAATACCCAGCGTAGCCATGCGGTATTTCAGTTCGCACTCATGCCCGGCCCGAATCCTATTGTGGCCTACCAAAGGGACCGGCTGGCCAGATCAGACTTCTGGCAGCAACTGGCCCGTCAAAGTCCTGACGACAGCATGGTGGCCGTCGGACCGTTCTATTTCGAAAGCTATAACTGGGATGCCGTGCGATGGGAGCGAGACAGCGCGCGGCGCATCCGGCCCCTAATGCTGGCTGAGTTTTGTGCGGGCCAGCGTCCGGGCGAAGTGCCCGCGAACCGTCGCTTTCGTTTTCGCAATGCGGTCTATCCGGAACATTTGGAATGGGCAGCGGAGCAACCGGCCTGGGTCGTTTTGACCAAGCCCTTTGAGGGTTATGCGCATGGCAGGGAACAGGTTCCAGTCGGCGCAGCGGTGTATCGCAGCTGCCGTCAGAAGCTGGAAGCGCTGCTCGGCGCTGCGGACTACGAAGATCAGGCGCTGATCGCCTTTCGCGTCCTTAGCGAAACACCCACAGGCGATAAGCCAGAAAGTTAAAGGTGGTGACGACGACCGTCGTCACCCCCTGTGCGGTCCAAATCAGATGCTTCTCACTGACCAGCCATGTTGCCAGCAAGCCACCGTCCTTCAGAGCGCTGAACAGCAGACCATTCAGCAGAAATTGAATCAGCAGCAACACCACAAACCAGAAACTGGAATGCGCCATGGTCACGGTCGGCTCGAACACCACCTTCCGGGACAGCAGAAAACGGGTCAAGGCCCCTGCGCAAAAGCCCACTGAGGTCGCCAACAAGGGCGCCAGGCCCAAGGCCAGTAAACAGGCCATAAGCAGCCAGTGGACAGCCACCACCAGCAGGCCGGTCAGGCAATGCAGCACAAAGCGCCGGGATTCAACCTGAATCAGCTCACGCATGGGTCAGTTAGGCCCCTCCGGAGGGGGACGACCTTCGAAACAAAGGACTCACATAGCAACCCAGCCGGCGCAGCAGGCCCAGACCGGAGACCCACAGCACGCCCAGCCCATAACGCACCGAGCGGCGGAAATTAATGGAACTGGCCTCTTCAAAATACCGCGTCGGTACGGATATCTCCCCGACCACATAGCCAGCGGCGATGCCCTGTGCGAGCAACTGGTTATCAAACAGAAAATCATCGGAGTTGTCCTGCCAGGCGATCTGCTCCAGAAAGTCTTTGGAGAAAGCCCGATAGCCGGTGTGGTACTCAGACAGCTTGGCGCCTAAACAGAGATTCTGAATCAGGGTCAGGCCCCGGTTGGCCACATACTTCCACAGCGGCATACCGCCCCGCAGCGCACCGCCGCCCAGAATGCGCGAACCGATCACGACCTGGTAGGTACCCGACGCAATCATGCTGACCATGGAACCGAGCAGGCGCGGGTCATACTGGTAGTCAGGATGCAGCATGACCACGATATCGGGCTGGTAGGTAAGCGCCGTGGTGTAGCAGGTTTTCTGATTGGCACCATAGCCACGATTCTGTGCGTGCTTAACGACCTGAATGCCCAGGGACTCGGCCAGGGCGACCGTGTCGTCATCACTGGCATCGTCAACCAGAATCGCGTGATCTACCAGACCCAGAGGCACATCATTCCAGGTGGCCCGCAGCGTTTTACCTGCACGAAAAGCCGGCATTACCAGCGCAACGGTTTTCCCCAAAATCATCGTGGTCCACTTCCTGCTATTTACGGAGCGCATCCAATGGGCAGCGCTGGCGATCACAGTGCGCAAAGGCTACCACGCCGTGCACGCCAAAGGCATGCATGAAGGCCGAACTGATGCGGGGCGCATCTCATCAAACGGGCGGCAGGCAAAAATATCTGCGGAAGGCGACGGAATAGGCGGACGCTACTACTCGCCTCCGGGCTGTCACTGTAGTGCCGTTCTGCGGTTGTGCTGATGGCGTGCAGAGCACGACAAGCCCTTTGAAATATACCTAGCTGAGCGAGTTCGCTGCGACGTGTCAGCGCGTCAACTCAGTGGCCTGATCCTTTCCCCACTCAGCGTACCGCCACGCGACCCAGCTGTGCCGGCAAAGGTACGGAACTGCTCCATGCCAGAATGAGCATACGCAGCTCAGGCCGGCTACCAGGACAGCTTATTGATACCAATCACAGTAGTGGGTGGGTAGATAGCTACCATCCTGTGTATAGCCAAATGTACTCAGCTCCTTTTGCGCCAACCGCCAGGCCACCGCCTGCTCCCTCTCGGTCAAGGTGTCTTTCCACTCGCCGGTAATGCCCTTGCGTACGATGTGTTCTGC
>JABSSV010000298.1 GCA_013213875.1 Lysobacterales bacterium | reverse complement strand
TCGAGATTCCCTACGAGGAGGCGACCTCATCGGGTGCTACGTCGGTACAGTTCAAGGAAGCGGTGCTGGAGCTGCGCGTCACGCCGTTGATTACACCGGACAACCGCGTGCAGCTGGATCTGGCCATCAAGCAGGACACGGTAGGTGAGATTTTCCAGACCTCACGCGGTGGTTCCGTGCCATCAATCGATACGCGGGAGCTACAAACCAGCGTGCTGGTTAACAACGGCGAAACCATCGTTCTCGGCGGTATCTTCCAGGATGAAACCAGTCGCGCGGAGGATCGCGTGCCGTACCTGAGTTCCATACCCGGTGTAGGCGCACTGTTCCGTCGTCGCGCCAATGGCACCTCAAAACGCGAGTTGCTGATCTTCGTGTCACCGACCATCGTTGAAGAGCGCCCGGTAATCAACTAAACCGGGGCGTTTTTACCAGCCGTCAATGAAACACAAACCCGGGCTCTGCCCGGGTTTGTTTTTTAGGCTTCCCCTCCTTGAGCGCGCATGGCAGACCATGACTGATTTTCTTCCCTTCGCGCCGGCAGCGGCGCGCAATGTCACCGCTATCCTGCCGGTGTTAAGCGAGTACCTGCCCCGTGCGGGCCGGGTGCTGGAACTGGGGGCTGGGACCGGTCAACACGCGGAGACGTTTGCGCGCGCTTTCCCTGCTTTGGATTGGTTACCAACGGACTTGGCGCCCGCCCTGGCCGGGCTCCGGGCGCGTCAGGAACGTTCCGGGTTAGAGAACCTGCAGCCGCCTCAAGCGCTCGACGTGCGGGCCGCCCAGGAGTGGCCGCAAGGGCCTTTTGCCGCTGCCTACAGTGCCAATACGGCCCACATCATGCCCTGGGTGTCGGTGCAGGCCATGTTCGCCGGTTTGGGGCGCAGTCTTGAGCACGCCGCGCCCTTTTTTCTGTACGGACCGTTTCAGCGTAACGGCGCACATACCGCCCCCAGCAACGCGCGTTTTCATGCAGCGCTGCGTGCGCAAGATCCGCAGCAGGGGCTGCGTGACCTAACAGCGCTTGAAAGCGAGGCCAGGCGACATCAGATGATCCTTTCGGAGCTGGTCCCCATGCCAGCGAATAACTTTATGGTGATCTTTCGTTATGAACAGTGAATCATCCTCCCAAGAGGTCGTAGAGAAAACATCCACCAGCACGGATTATGATCTTCTACTCCGTCAGGCTGAGGGCTTGCTTTCCGTCAGCCGGGACCGCGTTGCCAACGCTGCCAATCTTTCAGCACTGCTCTTTGGCAGTCTTGAGCAGGTTAACTGGGTGGGTTTCTATTTTCTGCACTCGGACCGTCTGGTGCTCGGGCCGTTTCAGGGCCAGCCAGCCTGTGTTGAAATACCCTTAGGAGCCGGCGTTTGTGGCACGGCCGCTGCCGCGCAGCAGATTCAGCGGGTGGCTGATGTGCATGCCTTTCCCGGGCACATTGCCTGCGATGCAGCTTCCGAGTCCGAACTGGTAATTCCGCTGATTCGCGACGGCGAGGTTTTGGGGGTGCTGGATATCGATAGCCCGATACGGAAGCGCTTCAGTGCGGAAGATGAGGCGGGCCTCGCTCGCCTGGCCCGTTGCTGGCTGGCCGCCGTTGACTGATTAAAATCGCTGGCGCCTGTCCGGCTCAGTCGCCCATGGCATCAAGCCAGGGAAACAGCTCCGTATCGATATTGCTGCCGGTCAGCATGACGCCGACGCGGCGTCCCTTAAAGCGCTCCGGTGCGCCCCGAATCACGGCCAGCGCCACCGCAGCAGAGGGTTCCAGTCGCAGCTGCGCCTGCTCATAGGCCAGTCGCATGGCGTCAATGATGGCCTGATCGTCGGCCAGCAGTACTTCATCCACATGCGCTTGTATCAGGGCAAAGTTACGCACACCAATAACGGCCCGGAGACCGTCGGCAACCGTATCCGGCTGCCAGCTTTTCACGCGTACACCGGCTGCCAGGCTGCTGGCTGTATCGGCTGCCCCAGCCGGCTCCGCGCCGACAAGGCGGGTATGCGGTGAGAGCGCGCGACTGGCGAGAGCACAGCCTGCCAGCAGTCCGCCACCACCGACCGGTACGACCAGATCATCCAGCGGTTCCGTGGTCTGCTGGTAAAGTTCCAGAGCCGCAGTGCCTTGCCCGGCAATGATGTCGGCGTCGTCATAGGGCGGAACGGCAATCAGCCCCTGGGCCACCAGTTGGGCCAACCCGGCTTCGCGGGCGCTCTGGTTGGGCTCACAAATAATGACCTCGCCGCCGTAGCGCCGCACAGCATCCATTTTTAACGCCACGGCGTTGGCTGGCATCACGACTTTTGCCTGCCGGCCAGCCGCAGTCGCTGCCATGGCTAGCGCCGCGCCATGATTGCCTGATGAGTGGGTTGCCAGATCGCCGCTGCGCTCTTCCTCCTCGAGCCGCGCAACCGCATTGCTGGCGCCACGTAATTTGAAGGCGCCCATGGGCTGTTGATGCTCACATTTCAAAAACAGCTGGCAACCCAGCGCCAGGTCGAGGGCCCGGTACTGTTCTACCGGCGTGCGCTCCACGCGATCACGGATGCGTGCGTGCGCGGTCTGGAGATCGTCAAAGCGGGGTAGGTCGTCGGCCGGCGTCATGATAATCCTCTTCTTGCTGGTGCCCGAAAACGTACCTGAGCGGCATGCGGGCGCTTCAGCCAATCACGGCTATAATACGCGCTTTCGGCGCACACAAGCGTATTTGCAGCAGGAAGAATTATGAAAGAAGGGCAGCCACGTCAGGCCATTCAACGTGCAGACTACACGCCATATCCCTGGCGCTTACAGGCGGTGGCCCTGCATTTTTCCATTCACGATAGCCATACGGAGGTGCAGGCGAAACTGACACTGGAAGCACGTGATGGCACGGCTGGCCCGCTGGAATTACAAGGCAGCGATTTGAGCCTGCAGTCCTTGGCCATTGATGGACGGGTGCTGGATGCGCAGGACTATGCAGTGGAAGGAGAGACCCTGACCATCGCTCATGTGCCGGCGCGCTGCGATTTGCAAACGGTGGTGCATATCAAACCATCGGAAAACCTGGCCCTGGAGGGCCTTTATCAGTCGGGCGAGTTTCTGCTGACCCAGTGTGAGCCGGAAGGTTTTCGCAAGATCACCTGGTTCCCGGATCGACCGGATGTGATGAGTGGCTATGAGGTCACTATTGAGGCAGACCGGGTGCGCTATCCCGTGCTGCTGTCGAACGGCAATCTGCAGGCCGAGGGCGATGCGGGTGAGGGTCGCCATTGGGTACGCTGGCATGACCCTTTTCCCAAGCCGTCCTACCTCTTTGCCCTGGTGGCAGGTGATCTCGAATTTATCGAAGATCACTTTCGTACACGCAGTGGCCGGGAAGTCCTGCTGCGGGTTTATGTGGAGGCTGAAAACATCGATCGCTGTGATCATGCCATGGAGTCCCTGATCAAATCCATGCGCTGGGATGAGGAACGTTTCGGCCTGGAATACGATCTGGACATTTACAACATCGTGGCGACCAATGATTTCAATATGGGCGCCATGGAAAACAAGTCGCTCAATATCTTCAATACGCGCTACGTGCTGGCGCGGCCCGATACGGCTACCGATTTCGATTATCAGGGCATCGAGGGCGTTATCGGTCATGAATATTTCCACAACTGGACCGGCAACCGGGTGACCTGCCGCGACTGGTTTCAGCTCACTCTGAAAGAGGGGCTGACCGTGTTTCGCGATGAGGAGTTTTCCGCGGACATGCAGTCCCGGGCGGTCAAGCGAATTCAGGACATACGCGGTCTGCGCTATCGGCAATTTCCGGAGGATGCCGGTCCCATGGCGCACCCCATCCGGCCCGACTCCTACATTGAGATCAATAACTTCTATACCGCAACGGTTTATCAGAAGGGCGCTACCATCATCCGCATGTACCACACGCTCTTGGGCGAGGCGGGCTTTCAGGCCGGTATGCGCCTCTACTTCGAGCGCCACGATGGCGAGGCGGTGACCTGTGATGATTTCCTGGCCGCTATGGCGGATGCCAACGAGCGCGATCTGAGCGACTTCGCGCGCTGGTACAGCCAGTCTGGAACGCCGGAGGTGCAGGTTGAGGACGCCTACCATGCAGAGCGCGGTGAATACCGGCTCACACTGAGTCAGCACACGCCGCCGACGGCCGATCAGGTAGATAAGCAGCCGCTGGTTATTCCTTTTAAGATGGGGCTGCTCAGCGCTGCCGGTCACAGTCTGCCGCTGCAACTGGGTGATGAGGCGGTTGCCAGCGGTACCACCCGTACCCTGCTCCTTGATCAGGCCCGCCAGGAGTTCGTGTTCCGCGGCTTGTCCGAGCGGCCGGTGCCTTCCCTGCTGCGGGACTTCTCTGCTCCGATCAAGGTCAAGTATGACTACACGGATGATCAGTTGGCGACACTCATTGCCCATGACCCGGATTCCTTTGCGCGCTGGGAAGCGGCGCAGCAACTGGCGGGATCCAGCATTCTGAAACAGCTCGCAGCCGTGCAGGAGGGGCAGCCTATGGTACTCGCCCCTGCGCTGCTTGAGGCCTATCGTGGCTTGCTTGAAGATCCACAGGCAGATCCGGGGCTGGTGGCGGAGACCCTGGCACTACCGGGCGAGGACTACCTGGCGCAGGCGCTGGAGGAAGTGGACGTTGATGGTTTGCATGCCGCACGGGAATTTGTTCGCCAGGGCCTTGCCGATGCGCTGCAGCCCCTGTTCCACCAGCACTATGATCGCCTGGCAGATGGCGCGCCCTACGACAAAAGCCCGGCTGCCATCGCGGCCCGGGCCATGAAAAATGCCTGCCTGGCCTATCTTGCGATGGGGCCGGATGGTAATGCGCTGGCGACGGAGCAGCTGCAGACCAGCGATAATATGACCGATACCCTGGCGGCCATGCAGGCTCTGGTTCAGAACGGTTTGGCGAGCGCGGACTGGGCCTTGGATCAATTTGAGACACGCTGGCAGGGCGATGCGCTGGTGATGGACAAGTGGTTTTCCATGCAGGCCTCGCGACCTGATCACGCCACGGTAAAGACGGTGCAGCGCTTGCTGTCCCACGCCGAGTTCAGTCTTCGCAATCCCAATAAGGTGCGGGCCGTTATCGGCGTCTTTTCCATGCTGAATCCGGTCGGTTTTCATGCGCCAGATGGCGCGGGCTATCGTTTTCTGGCCGACCAGGTCATTGCGCTTAATCAAACCAACCCCCAGATGGCCGCGCGCATGGTGTCTGCCTTTAACAGCTGGCCCCGCTATGATGCGTCCCGCCGTGCCCTGATGCTCGCAGAGCTGGAGCGTATTTCTAAGCAGGATCAGTTGTCACCCGATGTGTTCGAAATTGTGAGTAGTGCGCTGAAGCTGGCGCAAGATGACCGGTAAGGCTGATCTCTCGACCACAGGGTCACAGGGCCGGGGGCTGAAGCTGCGACATCGGGCCCGCCGCATTGTGATCTTATTGGCCCTTGTGCCCGGGCTGCTTGCGTGCACGGCCCAGAAGACGGTGCCTGCGTTGCCCGTGCTGGAAATTGATGGGCTGCGTATGGTGAATCGCACAGCCCTGCCGATTCAATCAGCACGGATACGGGTACCGGCGACCGAGGGCTTCGTGAGCTGCGGATTTATACCGGCGGGCGGTTTTTGTTCCACCACCTTTCCGGAACTAACCTACTCAGGCAATCCCATTGAGATCAGTTGGCAGCAAGCAACCGGCGCCTGGACGCTCGGTCCGATCACCATGGACGTTTCCCAAGAGGTGCAAGCGGCCGGGCGGGCACAGCTTGAGATTGTGATTGTGGGTCCTGGCTCGGCCGCCGCCCTGCTACTGGCCGATTAGAGCCGGGCATGGTACGCGGCTTACCGCTCGCTCAGAGCCTGAGCCAGCAGCCCGCGAGCCAGTTCCGCTTCATTACGCGTGGGGAACTTTGGGCCCAGGCGTACATCGGCAGAGAAACGGATGTTGAACTGGTAGCCCTCACCAGCCTCAGCCTCGAAAACCTGGGTAATAAAAACGATGTGTTGCAGCGCAATCGTGTAGCCCTGCAGTTCGTAGGTCTTGCCCGCCATGAAAGTGCTCCTGCTTGAATGTCCTATCTTAGACCGGACCGGTAGCGATTTGCTTTCAGCGTGGGTTCAGCTTGCCATGCTACCGTAGGCGCATGATCATCCAAGACCCTGCACGCCCTACGTCGAAGAAGCGCTATTTGGCGCGGCTTCTGACCCTGTTTCTGCTGACCCTGCTCAGTGGCTGCGCGACCCATTATCAGTCGCTGGCTGCGAGTACGGAAGCGGGCTATTCCTATGCATCCGATAGCTATGCGGAGCCAGAAGTCGCGGTTAGCTACAGCTACTGGACACCACCGACGCAGACAGTGATTCTGCGTCCGCCCTTACTCGCGGTTCCGCACGGGCGGTACATCTATCGCTGGCCGGCTTCCTACTATGGGCCTTATCACCGCTATGACCCCTATCGCTATGGCTATCGTCCCGGCCATGGACGCGGTAGCTGGTATGCCGGTTGGTACGGTGGCTGGTACGGCGGCTGGTACGGCGGCTGGTACGGTGGCTGGTATGGTGGATACGCCGGCTGGTATGGCCACCGGTACAATGCCTGGCCCTGGTGGGGTCACGGCTACCATTACCGGAGTTGGCCGTGGGGCTATGGTTACCACCGCTCGGCCTGGCATCCGCATCCCGTGCACCATGACCCCTACTATGATGATGAGCCGCCGCTCGATCTGGAGCCGCCTCCGGCGCGTTTCTCCGGTAATGATCCGCGCTCAGGCATAGGGGTCAGGGGCCCGCGTCTGCCTGAAGACGGGCGTCCCGGGTCGGGGTACCGGCCGCCATTGCAATCGCCGCCGTCGGTAGCCGTGCCCGTGGCCGGAGAGCCCCCCGTTGGCGCGCGCCAGCGGTCACGCGCAGCGCGCGGCTTCGAGAAGCAGCCACTGAACCGCACCCAGCCCATTGAGCGCGAGCCGCAACGCTTGACGCGCAAGCCGCTGCCGACCACAAAACCCGTGCTGCGCCGCCCCGTGCCGGTCAATGAACCGACGCCCGGTTTTGGGAAGAGCGCGCCGGTGCGGACGCAGCCAGTGAATCGGGATCGGGAGCCGCAACGCTTGACGCGTAAACCCCTGCCGCCGGTGTCTGCAAGTCCAAGAAAGCCGGTGCCCTTAACTGGTGCGTCGCGTCGTTTTGACCAGCTGCCTCCATCCCGGACGCAGCCCGTCAGGCGGTCACAGGAGCCTCAGCGGCTGACCCGGCAGCCAGCACCGCTCGCGGGGTCGCGAGCGGGCAAACCGGTCAGCAAACCGGTGCCGCGCTATGAACGGCCAGCGCCCGTGCGGACGCGGCCCATGCCGAAGCCTGCCCAATCCAGTCGCTCCGGCTGGCCTGACAGCAAAGCCACGCCGCGTGCCCCCGCCCGCACCGGGCCCCCAGCCAGTCTTCCACGTTCCACACCCAGGTCGGCCTGGGGTGCGCAACGGGCGCCGGGTTCAGCGCGGCCTGCGAGCGGATTCTCACGGCCGGCCGCGCCACGCGCCCAGAAAGCCGCCAAGACGAAGCCGGTACGGAAGGCGTCCAGTAGCGCTACATTCAAGCGACCGCCAAGCGATCAGTGAGCCCATATGCGGCCCGGTTCAAGCTCGGGCCGATGGTGCTATGCGGCGTGTCTGGCCCCATGCAAGCACACCGAAAAGCGCCGTTGAAAGGGGCTTTCGGGTTGTCTAGCTGACTGTTTTTGCTTGCTTTTACGGGCATAAGGGCGGGATAATAGCGCCCCATTTTTCTACTCCGGACGCCGTGTGCGATGAGCGAGCGCTCAAACTTCCAGGTGATTGTTATTGGTGGCGGGCATGCGGGTACCGAGGCGGCCCTGTGCGCGGCGCGCATGGGCGCCCGAACGCTGCTGTTGACGCACAATATCGAGACCATCGGCCAGATGAGCTGTAATCCGGCTATCGGTGGTATCGGCAAAGGCCATCTGGTGAAGGAAATTGACGCACTTGGCGGCGTGATGGCGCGCGCGGCGGACGCGGCGGCCATCCAGCTGCGCACCCTGAATGCGCGCAAGGGCCCGGCGGTGCGCGCTACCCGCGCCCAGTGCGATCGCAACCTTTACCGAGCCTTCGTGCGTCAGACCGTCGAAAACCAAGCCAGTCTTAGTATTTTTCAGCAGGCGGTCGACGACCTCTTGCTCGAGGGTGATCGCGTCGTGGGCTGCCGCACCGCGCATGGGCTGTACTTCCATGCTGACGCGGTGGTGCTGACCACTGGGACCTTTCTGGGTGGCAAGATTCATCTCGGTGAAACCCAGCAGCAGGGTGGCCGTGCCGGCGACCCGCCATCACTGAGTCTGGCCGCGCGCCTGCGCGAGTTACCACTGGAAGTGGGCCGGCTGAAGACCGGGACGCCGCCGCGGATTGATGGCAAGTCAGTCGACTTTTCCGTGCTGCAGGAGCAGCCGGGAGACGAGCCACGCCCGGTTTTTTCCTATCTCGGGTCCGCAGCGGATCATCCGGAGCAGCGCTGCTGCTGGATTACCCATACCAGCGCAGCAACGCATGAATTGATTCGCAAGGCACTGCATCGATCGCCCATGTATGCGGGCGCTATCGAGGGCACGGGTCCACGCTACTGCCCGTCCATTGAAGACAAGGTGGTGCGTTTTGCAGACCGCGATAGCCATCAGATTTTTGTCGAGCCCGAGGGTCTGGGGACGCAGGAGCTCTATCCCAACGGCATCTCCACCAGTCTGCCCTATGAGGTGCAGCAGGCCTTTGTCCGCAGCATCAAAGGTTTTGAGCAGGCACATATCACGCGCCCCGGCTATGCCATTGAATATGACTTCTTCGATCCACGGGGCTTGCACGCCAGCCTCGAGACCAAGCCCCTGCGCGGCCTGTTCTTCGCCGGGCAGATCAATGGCACGACGGGCTATGAGGAGGCGGCTGCCCAGGGACTGCTGGCCGGCTTGAATGCTGTGCGGCAGCTGCGGGGGGAAACGCCGTGGACGCCGCGGCGTGATCAGGCCTATCTGGGTGTGCTGGTCGATGACCTGGTCACTCAGGGCACCCGCGAGCCCTATCGCATGTTTACCTCCCGCGCTGAATACCGTCTGGCGCTGCGTGAGGACAACGCGGACCTGCGTTTGACAGAGCAGGGCCGCCTGCTAGGCGTGGTATCGGATGAGCGCTGGCAGGCCTTCGAACGCAAACGCGATGCCATAGCACGAGAGCGAAGCCGCTTGCATGACTTGTGGGTGACGGCTGACAACCCGCCGGGCCGAGCGCTCAGCGCAGCACTCGGCCTGAAGCTGAGCCGTGAAGTGCGCGCGCTGGATCTCCTGAAGCGTCCGGAACTGGACTATGCAGGCCTGACATCGGTGGCAGAGATCGGGCCACCTGTGGCAGATCCGAAAGTTGCTGAGCAGGTAGAAATTCAGGTCCGCTATGCAGGCTATCTGGATCGTCAGGCGGAAGAGATTGCGCGCAATCAGCGTCAGGAGTCAGCGTCCATACCCGCTGATTTTGACTATCAGGCAGTGACCGGTCTGTCGTCCGAGGTCATTGAGAAGCTTAGCGCTGCCAGACCGGAGACCGTGGGCCAGGCGGCCCGCGTACCGGGCGTAACCCCGGCGGCCGTTTCCCTATTGTTGGTGCATTTGAAAAAGCGCAGTCTGAAGCGGAAGATCGCTTAGCGTCTGTCGCGCTTACATGCGCTCAACGCATCTTTTACCGACATTTAACTGCTCTCCGTTAAGCTCACCACGTAACCTTTATTGTGCCTGGTGCACAGCAGCGGTGTGATCTTTGCCCAAGGGTCTGGTCGTCGCTGATGCACCGATTGAAACCCCGGTCGTGTGCCGGGGTTTTTTTTGTACGGTCGGACTAGCGGCTCGGCGTTGGCGCGCTGACGATGTTGCCGGCATCGCGATCGCGGAAGGTATCGAGATCGAGTTCGCCCTCGCTTTTCGCCACCAGCGTCGTCACCGTTGCGTCACCGGTGATATTCACCGCCGTGCGGGTCATGTCCAGCAGGCGGTCAACGCCCAGAATCATGGCAATTCCCTCAGCTGGCAGACCCACCTGTGTGAGTACACCGGCCAGAACCACCAGTCCCACACTGGGTACACCAGCGGTGCCGATAGATGCCAGGATGACCATAACCACGACCATGAGATATTGGCTCAGGCTCAGATCAATGCCATAGAACTGGGCGATAAATCCGGTCGCGATGCCCTGCATGATGGCCGTGCCGTCCATATTAATGGTGGCGCCGAGGGGCACGGTAAAAGAGGAAATGCGGCTATTAACACCGAGACGCTTCTCTACGGACTCCAGCGTGACGGGAATGGTGGCGTTGCTCGATGCGGTGGAAAAGGCAAACATCATGGCCGCGCGCATTTTGTAGAGAAACAGCCACGGGTTTAGCCGCCCGATAACCGTCAGCAGCATGGGGTAAACAACCAGGGCGTGCAGGAACAACACGGCGAAAACCAGCGCCACATACTTGCCAACGGCTGCGAAGTCGGCCGCACTGCTGGTGGCTGCCAGGTTGGCGATCAGGGCAAAGACGCCGTAGGGCGCAAAACGCATCACCAGCGTCACCAGTCGCATGATGACCGTGTTCAGATCCTGGAAAACAGATTTGATGCGCTCACCGGCCGAGCCGCTGAGCGTTATGGCCACGCCCAGAAGTACGGAGAAGAAAATAATCGGTAGCATCTGGCCGTTGGCCATGGCCGCCACCGGGTTCCTCGGCACCATATCGATCAGCACCTGGGAAAAAGGCGTGGCCTCCGCAATGCTGCGCTCCACCACATTGATGGGGGTGGCGCCCACGCCCGGTTGCACGATAACAGCGGCCAATAGCGCCAGGGAGACCGCGATGCCGGTGGTAAGCAGATAGAGCGCGATGGTTTTGCCGCCCACACGCCCCAGCATCTTGGGATCCGACAGGGAGCTGGATCCACACACCAGTGAAACAAAAACCAGCGGTACCACCAGCATTTGCAGCAGGCGGATAAAGACCTGTCCCACGACCTGAAAGAGACCTTCTATCAGCCAGACGCGGGCCCAGTCTGGTGTGCCCAGCAGGGCGATCAGCAGGCCCGTCGCTGCACCGAAGACCATCGCCAGCAGGATGCGCATGCTCAGGGTCATATTTTTCTTATCTGACATCGATTTTCCCTTGGGCCCGTCGGCCGGGCCGTGAACAGTTCGTGGTGATGCGCTGGGTCGAATGCGGTACCATGCACGCTTTCCGCGGCCGAGCCATTGCAGGCCGTAAGCCTACACGAAGCCAGGCCCATGGACGAATCCACCAAACCCACACATTTTATTCGTAACACCGTGATCCGCGACCTGGAGTCCGGCAAGCACAGCCAGGTGGTGACACGCTTTCCTCCGGAACCGAACGGTTACCTGCACATTGGTCATGCCAAGGCGATCTGTCTCAATTTCGCCATGGCCGCGGAGTTTGGTGGGCGCACCCACCTGCGCTTCGATGACACGAATCCGCTGAAGGAAAATGAGGACTTCGCCCAGGCCATTATGGAAGATGTGCGCTGGCTGGGTTATGAGTGGGACGAACTGCGGCATGCCTCGGATTACTTTCAGCAGCTCTACGAATGGGCATTGCACCTTATCGATACGGGTCTGGCCTATGTGGACAGTCAGGACGCCGAGGCCATCCGCGCCCAGCGCGGCACCCTGACCGAGCCTGGTGTCAATAGTCCCTACCGGGACCGTTCACCGGCAGAAAACCGGACCCTGTTCGAAGCCATGCGCGCCGGTGACTTCGAGGAGGGCACGCATGTGCTGCGCGCACGCATTGATATGGGTTCGCCCAATCTGAACCTGCGTGACCCGGTCATGTATCGAATTCTCAAGGCGACGCATCATCGTACCGGCGACAGCTGGCCCATCTATCCCATGTATGACTGGGCCCATGGCAACTCGGATGCCATCGAGGGCATCACCCATTCCCTGTGCACGCTGGAATTTGAAGACCACCGGCCGCTTTACAACTGGTTCCTGGAAAACATCCCGGCGCCCTGTCATCCGCAGCAGATTGAGTTTGCGCGGGGCAATCTGAGCTACACGGTCATGAGTAAGCGTCGTCTGCGCGAACTGGTGGAGCAGGGCCACGTGGATGGCTGGGACGATCCCCGCATGCCGACTCTCGCCGGTCTGCGCCGGCGCGGCTTCACGCCCACCGGCATCCGCCGCTTCTGGGAAGATCTGGGCATTTCCAAATCCGACAGCATTATTGATCTGGGCGTGCTGGAAAATGCCATTCGCAACGATCTGAACGAGACGGCGCCGCGCGCCATGGCGGTGCTGGATCCGATTAAAGTCGTGCTGACCAACTTTCCCGAGGGTGAAACCGAGTGGCTGGAAGCGCCCGTGCATCCGCAGCAGCCTGATATGGGAACGCGGCGGGTGCCCATCACGCGGGAAATCTGGGTTGAGTCCCACGATTTCATGGAGGAGCCACCGCGAAAGTTTTTCCGTCTCAAGCCCGGCGGGGAAGTGCGCTTGCGTAATGCGTTCATTATTCTGTGCAACGACGTGATCAAGAACGCTGAGGGTCAGGTGACGGAACTGCACTGCAGCTTCGATCCGGACAGCCGCTCCGGCATGCCCGGCGCGGACCGACGGGTTAAGGGTACGATTCACTGGGTATCGGCTGCTCATGGGCTGCCGGTTGAGGTGCGTCTCTATGACCGGCTGTTCGCGGTGGAAAACCCGCTGGCGGACAAGGACCGCAACTACCTTGAGTTTCTTAATCCGGAATCGCTCAAGGTTCTGAACCGGGCGGTGGTTGAGCCTTCCGTGCTCGCGCCTGATGCCAGTGCCAACTTCCAGTTCGAGCGCAACGGCTATTTTGTGCGCGATGCGGCACAGGCAGCGGATGGCCGTCCGGTGTTCAACCGCACGGTCACGCTGCGTGATGGCTGGGCCAAGGCCAAAAAGCGCTGATGGCGGGCCGCAGGCGCCCATGACCAGCGGCACAAGAAGCCGAATTGGACCTTTGCTAGACTAAGCACTGTTTCCTGAGGGGATTAATGCTATGGGCTGGGTTTTTCTTGCGCTGATCGGCGGCGCGATCTTTTTTGCAATTTCCATCTACAACCGCCTGGTCGCCTCACGCAACCAGTTTAAGAACGCCTTTGCACAGATCGATGTGCAGCTGACGCGACGTCATGACCTGATTCCCAACCTGGTGGAGACGGCCAAGGGCTATATGGCGCATGAGAAAGACACGCTGGAAGCGGTCATTAATGCGCGTTCTGCTGCGGTCAGTGGTCTTAAGAATGCCGCCCGCGATCCGTCTGACCCGGAGGCCATGAAGGCCCTGGCAGAAGCCGAGCAGGGTCTGTCCGGTGCGCTGGGGCGCCTGTTTGCCCTGTCCGAGTCCTATCCGGATCTGAAGGCCAACGAAAACATGATGCAGCTGTCTGAAGAGCTGACCACGACGGAAAACAAGGTCGCATTTGCACGCCAGGCCTACAACGACTCGGTCATGGGCTACAACACGCTGCGTGAATCCTTCCCCAATAACTTCTTTGCCGGCTGGTTCAATTTCGCTCCGGCTGAGCTGTTGGAAATTGAAGACGAAGTGAAGCGCGAGGTTCCCAAGGTCGAGTTCTGAGCCATTAGCTGGCCCGGACTGCTACTGTGAACTTTTTCGCCCATCAGGATCGCTCGCGCCGTCAGACGCGGTGGCTGCTGTTGATGTTTGCTCTCGCCGTGCTGGCGATTGTGATCTCTGTCAGTCTGGCCATGGGGCTGGTACTGGGTATGCTGTCGCCGGTGGAAGGCGCTTCCTTGCTGTCCCTGTCGACGCTGCAGTCGAACAGTAATGCCCTGCTATTTACCTCCCTCGGAACCGGAACCGTTATCGGCCTGGCCAGTCTCGGGAAAACGCTGAGCTTACGAGGCGGTGGCGGCAAGGTGGCGCGACAACTGGGCGGTACGCTGGTTAACGCTGACACGCGTGACCCGCTACAGCGGCGCCTCATGAATGTGGTGGAGGAGATTGCGCTGGCCTCCGGCGTGCCCATGCCGCAGGTCTACGTGCTTGAGCAGGAGCTGGGTATTAATGCTTTTGCGGCCGGCTATTCGCCGGCGGATGCGGCGGTAGCGGTAACCCGCGGCACGTTGGAGACGCTCAACCGGGCCGAGCTGCAGGGTGTGATAGCCCACGAATTCAGCCACATTCTCAATGGCGATATGCGCCTGAACATCCGTCTCATGGGTGCGCTTTTCGGCATCCTGCTGCTGGGCATCATTGGCCGCAGGATTCTCATGCACAGCCATTTGATGGGGCGCTCGCGTGATAACAGCGGACTGGTAGCCATAGCGGTAGCGCTGGTCTTGCTGGGCGTTGGCTATGTGGGACTGTTCTTCGGTCGCATGATCAAGTCGGCCGTCTCCCGGCAACGCGAGTATCTGGCCGATGCCTCGGCGGTGCAGTTTACGCGCGATCCGGGTGGTATTGCCGGTGCGCTGAAGAAAATTGCCGTAGTGCAGGATCACTCCTTCTTGAACCGGGATACGGAAGAGGTCGGCCACATGTTGTTCGGCCCCGGGGGTGCGCAGAGTCTGTTTGCTACGCATCCACCGCTCATGCAGCGTATTGCCCGGATCGAGCCCAATTTCCAGCAGGATGATCTCAAGGTCCTGGCCGCCCGCATGTCACGGCAACAGGAGCGTGAGCGTGAAAAGGCAGCGCGGGAGCAGGCTCGGGCGGCGCAACCGGAGCGTAAGCGGGCGCCCTTCGATCCGCAAACCATCATCGATCAGATCGGTAATCCGGATATGGAGCGCATTCTTATGGCGGCCAGCGTGGCCGCCAGCCTGCCAGCGGCGGCGGCTGATGCTGTGCACTCCAGCGAAAGCGCTCTGCAGGGGCTGCTGCTAACCCTGCTGCATCAGGACCCGACCATCGCTGAGCGCCAGCTGGCGGTGCTTGAAAAGACCCTAGGGTCGCATGTGGCGGACCAGGTGCGAGCCCTGCAAGCGGAGACCGGTTCCCTGCCTACGGGCCAGCGCTTGCCGCTGTTGGAGATTGCTCTGCCGGCGCTACATCGGCAGCCGCCAGAAGTGCTTCAACGCCTGCTCCAGGCGGCTGACCAGCTGATTCGTATTGATGGTCAGGTGGATGTTTTCGAATACCTGCTGGCACGAATTCTACGTCAGTATCTCTGGGAAGCGTCGAATCCGCAGCGGGTGCGCACCACGGGCCGGGCCAGCGTGCGCCGTCGCCGGGACGATATTCATGCGGTATTGGCCGTGGTGGCCTGGCATGGGAATCCGGCCGAGCCAGCGCAGGCGCTGGCCGCCTACGCGGCGGGTTGCGCCGAGGTGCTGGGTGAGCAGCCGACGGCCCTGCCTTCCATGGATGACTGGATGGGCACGCTGGATCATGCGCTGGACCGTCTTGATGTGCTGACGGCGGATGGCAAAGAACAACTGGTCCGGGCGCTGGCGATCACGGTCAGCTATGACGGACGTCTGGTCGAAGCGGAGCTGGAACTGATGCGCGTGGTGTGCACGGCGCTGCATGTGCCGATTCCGGCGCTACAAACCTTCGCTGCTGATTAGGCGTTCATCTCCGCAGCAATTTTTTCCGCAATCATGATGGTCGGGGCATTGGTGTTGCCGGACACCAGCGCGGGCATCACCGAGGCATCCACCACACGCAAACCCTGCACGCCGCGGACGCGCAGGCTGGCATCGACCACCGCCGCGTCATCATCACCCATGCGACAGGTGCCGACCGGGTGATAAACCGTTTCTGCTTTGCGGCGGACAAACTCGAGATAGTCGGCTTCTGAACTCGCTTCCGGCGCAGGAAAGACCCGGTCCGTAACGGTTTCGGCAAAAGCGGGCTGGGCAAAGATCTCCAGACTCAGGCGCACACATTCGATCATCATGCGGCGGTCATAGTCGCTGTCCAGGTAATTGGCTGTGATGGCCGGCGCGGCCTGCGGATCGGCGCTTTTCAGGCGGATATGGCCGCGGCTTTCAGGCCGCAGCGGGCAGGCATGAAGCGTCATGCCATTGCCTGGCAGGACGTTCTTGCCGTGCTCGTCCAGCTGCGCCGGAATAAAGTGCAGCTGGATATCCGGTCGATCATCCGTCGCGTACTGGCTGACGATAAAAGCGCCGCCCTCGGCAATATTGGAGGTGCAGGGGCCGGAGCGGTTAAGAATATATTTGATACCGGCCAGGGTGTGATTGAGCGTGTCATAGCTCTCCCGGGTGCCGATTTTCACCACGGTGCAGATGTCCAGGTGATCTTGCAGATTGGCACCTACCCCGGGTTGGTCCAGGCGTATGTCGATGCCGTGCTCATGCAGATGTGCACCGGGGCCAATGCCGGACAGCATGAGCAGCTGTGGTGAGTTGATGGCGCCACCGGAGAGCAGGGTCTCGCCGGCTTCAAAATGTTTCTCTTCGCCCTTGTGCAGCACGGTGACGCCGCGCACCCGGTCACCATCAAACAGCAGGCGCTGCACCAGAGCGCCGGTCATGACGGTCAGATTGGGGCGTTTCATGGCCGGTCGCAGATAGCCAACAGCCGTGCTGCATCGTTGCCCGTTGCGCTGGGTGACCTGATAGAGAGCACAGCCGCGTTGTCGCGGTCCATTAAAGTCGTCGGTGCGCGGCAGGCCGGTCTGTTCGCAGGCCTGCAGGAAGCGCTCACTGAGCGGGTTGTGATAGCGCAGGTCCTGCACGGACAGGGGGCCACCCACGCCGTGATAGTCACAGGCGCCGCGCTCCTGGTCTTCCGACTTGATGAAGTAGGGCAGACAGTCGTTAAAAGCCCAGCCGCTGGCACCCTGGGCGGCCCAGTCGTCATAGTCTTTGCGATGCCCACGGCAGTAGCACATGGCATTGATGGCGCTGGATCCACCCAGAACCTTGCCGCGGGGCCAGTAGAGCCGGCGTCCGGCGAGGTTGGGCTCCGGTTCCGTCTCGTAATTCCAGTTCACCCGCGTGTTATCACGCAGTCGCCACAGGCCTGCTGGCATATGAATGAAGGGATTACGATCTTTGCCGCCAGCCTCCAGCAGCAACACGCGGTGGTTGGGGTTTTCGCTGAGTCGGCGGGCCAAAACGCAGCCGGCGGAGCCTGCGCCCACAATGATGAAATCGAAGTTGGTCAAAACGATGGAGACTTTCCGTGCGGTAGCGTATGTATCATACCGCGTGCGGACCGCTGCGCAAACTCTCCAATGCAGATGTCTGGCTGTGAGCGTGGTTGGAAAGGCCCCTGATTGACGGTATTCCGGCCTGCTACACTGGCCTCTGCGGGGTAGCAATGGGCATACAGCATGGCTTCTGAGTCACTGACATTGGGTGATGACGCACAGTCCGGTTTAGGCGCTCGCGCGGATGGCTGAGGCCCTTTGGCATTCCATGCGCCGGTCCTTGGGCCGCCTGCTGCAGGTGGAGGACAGTGAGTGGGGTCGTTTTCTGATCGCCTTCCTGTATTTCTTCATGCTCCTGGGCAGCTACTTTATGATCCGCCCGCTGCGAAATACCGTGGCCTCGCAGTTTTCCGAACAGTTGCACTGGCTCTACACGGCGACTTTTTTAAGCATGCTGCTGCTGGTGCCGGTGTTTGGCTGGCTGGTCGCCCGTTTCCGGCGTCGGGCGCTGGTGCCCCTGATCTACGGGGTCTTCCTTCTGCAGCTACTGGCTTTCGCCCTGGCTTTCCGTGGTAACACGGCCCCGGTGCCGGTGGAGGTCACTTTTTACGTCTGGGTCAGCGTCTTTAATCTGTTTGTGGTCTCCATTTTCTGGAGCTTCATGGCCGACATTTTCAGGCCCCAACAGGCACAGCGGCTGTTTGGGAGCATCATGGCTGGCGGTAGTCTCGGCGCTATGCTGGGCCCGTTGTTGACGGCCGGGCTGATAGATGCGGTGGGTGCGAGTGGCATTATGGTGCTGGCTGCTGCCGGTCTTTTGCTGGCGATGCTGCTGGCATGGCGACTTGGCCAGAAGGTGCAAAGCGAGCCGCAGGCGGTACAGGACCGTGCCATTGGTGGCAGCATCCTGGCCGGTGCGCGCACGGTCTTTCAATCTCCCTATCTGTTGCTGATCTGCGCCATGATGCTGGCACACAATATGACCAGCACCTTCCTCTACAACGGTCTGGCGGTGTTGATTGATCAGCAGGGACTGGATTTTGCGCAGCGGACGACGCTCTACAGCTATCTGGACCTGATCGTGCAGATCTGCGCGTTTACGCTACAGTTTTTGCTGACCTCGCGCCTGCTGGCTTGCCTGGGCATGCCACGCACGGCATTGCTACCCCCCTTGCTGCTGGCGGCCGGCGTTAGCGTGCTGGGCAGCGCTTTCGGCCTGGTGTTGTTTGCCGCGGTGCAAGTGCTGCAGCGGGCGCTCAACTATGGCTTGCTCGGTCCGGTTAAGGAGATGCTCTTTACCGTGCTCAATCGGGAGCAGAAGTACAAGAGCAAGAACTTTATTGACACAGTGGTCTATCGGGGCAGTGATACGGCCGCGAGCTGGCTGTTCCGTGGCTATCTGGGGCTTGGCCTGAGCCTACAGCAGGCCGTTTGGTGCTATCTGCCTGTCATGGGCCTCTGGGCGCTGGCCGCCTGGCGCCTGGGACGCCGCTTCCAGTCCCTTTCCACTCAGTCTGGAGACTCTGAGAAAGTCGGGTGAAAGCGGGTGCCGTGTGGTGTTTTCACGGCTGTAATGGGGCATTGGTACAGGCGCTCCAGTTCCTCCTCCTGCAGCAGTTCTGAGGCCGTGCCGGCCTGCCATCGTCCCTGCTCATGAAGCAGCAGTACGTGGCTGCAGTAAGTGGCGGCCAGGTTCACGTCATGCAGGGCGGCCAGCGCTAACCGCTGCTGCCCATATACCTGCTCTCCCACCAGGCTCATAAGGCGTACCTGATGACGAAAATCCAGGTGGTTGGTGGGCTCGTCCAGTAGTTGTACCGGCGTGTCCTGAACCTGCAGGGCCGCGAAGGCCAAACGCCGCGCTTCGCCACCGGACAGTGCCGTCACGCTGCGTGCTTCTATGCGCAGCAGCCCCATGTCTGCCAAGGCAGATCGGGCCCGCTTCAGGTCCGCGGCCCGTTCCCGCTCGAAGCGTCCCAGATGCGGATGCCGGCCCGTGAGCGCCACCTGTAGCACCGTTGCGTCAAAAACATAGCTGGTTTGCTGCTGCAGCATGCCGAGCATTCTGGCCAGCGGGCGGCGCGGCCACTGGTGCAGGGGCTCGTTGTTGAGGGCAACGAATCCCCGTTCCGGTTCCAGCAGGCCGGCCAGGTGTCGTAGCAGAGTGGTTTTGCCCGCGCCGTTAGCGCCCAGAACGCCCCAGAACTGTCCGGCCTTGAAGCACAGATCCAGATCCGCAACAACGCACAGGTCGCCAATCGTTGCCGTCAGCGACTCACAGCTCAGACGGGGTGAGGCCATTATTGCGCTCCGGCCCGCAGGCGCGCCCGGTTGAGCAGCAGTAGAAACAGGGGCACACCGAGCAGTGCGGTGATAACGCCCACCGGTAGTTGACGCGGTGCAACGACCGTTCTGGCCAGCGTATCGGACAGCACCAGGAACGTGCCGCCGAACAGCGCGGCCGCGGGCAGCAGTATGCGGTGGTCCGACCCCACCAGCAGGCGCATCAGATGCGGCACGATCAAACCGACAAAACCGATGCTGCCGGCGACGGAGACGGCGGTCGCGGTGAGCAGGGAGGCCATGAAGTAAATACCCCAGAGCAGTCCCTGGGTCGATTCGCCAAGTAAGCGCGCCGTGCTCTCGCCCATGCCCAGTACATTGAGGCTGCGGCCCAGTGCCAGCGCCGCGCCAAGCACCAGCAGCAAGATTGCTACGCCCCAGCCCGGTAGCCGCGCATAGCTCAGGTCCCCCATGAGCCAGAACAGCATGCCTCGCAGGCTGTTGTCCGAGCCGCTGGCGAGTACCAGGCTGATGAGTGCGCCCCAGCCGGCAGCTGTAACGACGCCGGTGAGCAGCAAGCGGGTTCCGCTCCAGGGGCCGGCGCCTCTGGCCAGCCCGAACACCAGCAATATGGAGATCAGTGCACCCAGCAGGGCCAGCGGCGGAATCAGGCTCGCACCGAGCCCCAGCGTCATGCCCACCAGTGCAAACAAGGCGGCACCGCCCGAGACGCCCAGAATGTAGGGATCAGCGAGGGGATTGCGCAACAGCACCTGCATTAGACAACCGGCTATGGCCAGCATGGCTCCGACCATGAAACCCGCGCCGGCCCGTGGCAGGCGTAGGCGCCAAATCAATTGCCCATCAAGGCTTGCCGGTTGCTGCAGAGCGGTAACAAGGCGCGCCAGGGAAAACGTTTCCGAGCCCAGCAGGGTCGCCAGCAGAAGGGCGCCGCTAGCCAGAAGGCCGAGCAGGATCAGTATCGTACTGTGAGAGCTTTTAAGCACGCGAACTGCTCCTGTTGGGTGGGCCCGAATGGATTTGATCGGGGGGAATCGGTACCATGCGGGACGCTGAAACCGCAAAGTAACACATGCCCATTAAACGACCAAAAAGGGCGCCTTGCCCGCCTGCCCACCATGATTGATGCCGACGGTTATCGGCCTAACGTGGCCATCGTGATTATGAATCGTCACAACCAGGTATTCTGGGCCGAGCGTGTGAACAATGACGGCTGGCAATTTCCCCAGGGTGGTATGCGCACCGATGAGACGCCTGAAGAGGCCATGTATCGTGAGCTGGCGGAGGAGACCGGCTTGCGGCGTGAGCATGTGGAACTGCTGGGGTCTACGCCGGGCTGGCTGCGCTATCGCCTACCGCGACGTTTTCAGCGTCGCACCAGCAAGCCGGTCTGCATCGGTCAGAAGCAGGTCTGGTTTTTGCTACGCATGGTTTCTGATGAAAGCGAGCTGGCTCTGGATCAGACGGATACGCCTGAGTTTACTTCCTATCGCTGGGTCGATTTCTGGTATCCGGTGGACAATGTCGTTTCCTTCAAACGGGCCGTTTACTATCGGGCACTGGGTCTGTTGGCACCGCTACTGAGCAACGAAGGCGGCTAGCTCGCTGCGCTGGACCTGCGCTGGCGGGTGGCCGGTTCATTGCGCGCTGTTCCATGGCCTCGCCGGCTAAGGTCTGGCAGCGGCCATCGGGCCTCTGCGGCAGGCCGTTGAGGTTGTTATTGACAATCATTCTCATTACTATTTAGACTGCGCACCGAGTGTGATTGTTGAGTAAAGTTCTGTGTACGTCTGCAGCTGTAAATCCGTTACCGACACCGATATCCGCAACGCCGTAAACAGTGGTGTGCGCACCATGCGTCAACTGGCGCGTGAGACCGGTTGCTCCAGCAACTGCGGTCGCTGCGCCGTCACGGCTGCCGAGGTGCTGGATGAGGCGACTGGCAAGCTCAGCATCGTGCGTCAGGCGCGGCATCCCGACCAGGCCTGAGGTTTCAACGCCGTCACGGCCGGAAATCAGCGCTAAGTTACCGTTTTGAAAACGGTTATCATTTCGTCATTTAATTTTTTCTTTGGTTAAACTGCACGCATTCTAAGGCGCGGTTGGTCTGCGCCTAGCCCACGCGGCAGTGACCAAGGAGCCTCTCATGAAGGGCGACGTAAAAGTTATTGAATACCTCAACAAGGTGTTGCGCAATGAGCTCACCGCCATCAATCAGTATTTCCTGCATGCGCGCATGCTCAAGGACCAGGGGCTCATCGCTCTGGGTGAGCATGAGTACCATGAATCCATTGACGAGATGAAACACGCGGACCAGCTCATCGAACGTATCTTGTTCCTGGAGGGTCTGCCGAATCTCCAGGATCTCGGGCGTTTGCGCATCGGCGAGAACGCGAAAGAGATGCTGGAGTGCGATCTGGCCATGGAGAACGACGCGATTCCTGACCTGCGGGATGCCATCGAGCACTGCGATAGCGTGCGTGACTACGTCAGCCGCGATTTGTTTAACGCCATTCTTGATTCTGAGGAAGAGCACGTAGACTGGCTGGAAACGCAGCTCGGTCTCATAGAACAGGTAGGTTTGCAGAACTTCCTGCAGAGTCAGATCAGCGCCTGAACCCGGGGGTGCCGGCGCGTCCGTGCCGGCATCCTGTCTTACCGGTAGCGCTTGATTCGTTAGCGCGCCGGCCCTATCTTGCTGTGCATGGTTCCAGGACCCGCACATGTTTAATCAAACCAGTCAGCCCTGCCAGTTTGAACGCGATTGTAATGTGGTCATGATTCCCTCTGGCGACGAAGTCACCATGCCCGCAGGCACGGTCGGATACATCACCCAGGCGCTGGGTGGCAGCTTCACTGTGTTCGTAGACGGCAACCTTTTTCGGGTCGCCGGCCTGGATGCAGATGCCATTGGCAAGCAGCCTATTGAGCCGCCTTCGTTACCGGAAGATGCCACCGAGGCGGATGTTGAACGGCTGATCTGGGAGCAGCTCAAAACCTGCTACGACCCGGAGATACCGGTCAATATCGTTGATCTGGGGCTGATTTATCGCTGTGACCTGGAGGCGGCTGAAGATGGCAGTCGTCGCGTTGAGGTTGACATGACACTGACCGCACCCGGTTGTGGCATGGGGCCGGTACTGGTGGAGGATGTGCGCGCGAAGATCACGCTCATACCCACCATCAATCAGGTGGATGTCGAACTGGTATTCGATCCGCCCTGGAACCACATGATGATGAGCGAAGCGGCGCGACTCGAAACAGGAATGTTCTGAGCCGCACCGCCCGTTCTTTCAGGCCGGAGGCTGGCGCCTAGGCCGCATTACTTTGCGTGTTGAGCTCCGGATGGCTGGCGCCCAGGCGCAGCGCTTCCGTCTCAAACTCGTCAACGGCAATAATCTCTGCGACCATCGCACGCACTTCACGTAGCTGCTCGGCTTCCGCCTGGTTGACGATCTCTTTACTGACCGCCATGTCCAACTGCGCATCAGGACTGAGGCCTTCAATTTCACCCGCCTTGAGCGCTTTGGCGAGCTTGCGTTCCAGCGGTTCGGACGCGATCACCAGTGGCAGGGCTTTTTCCATGAAGCTGACCGGATGGTCGCTTTCCGGGTTCACGAAGACGCCATCGGTGAGACGGCTGCGTGATTCAGACGGCGACAGCAGTAGCTGGGCCACTTTGTGACCCAGGCGATCGCCCGGTGCGCGTTCACGGCGCCCCAGCGGGAACAGGACCACGGACAGCAGGCGGCCCACCCAGCGGTTCGGGAAGTTATCGACAAAGCCACCGAGTGCTTCCTGCACCTCGTTCATGGTGTTATGGAAGGCCCAGGCCAGCAGCGGCTGATCGGCGACCGGACGACCCAGTGCCTCATAGCGATACATGAGCGCGGAAGCCATATACAGCTGGCTGAGCACATCACCGAGACGGGCTGAGGTGCGCTCTTTCTGCTTAAGCTTGCCGCCCAGCGTCAGCATGGCGATGTCGGCGCTGAAGGCAAGAGCCGCTGAGTAGCGGGACATTTTGCGATAGTAGCCGGCCATGCGACGGTTGTTGCGTTCCGGCACGGTTGCCAGCTTGCCCATGCTCAGGCCCAGCAGCATGCTGCGAACCGCATTGCGGATCGTGTAACCGATATGGGCAAACAGCAGCTGGTCAAAGCGCTTGAGGCGCTCGCCCGCGTCGCTGATACGCGCCGCTTCCATCTCTTTCAATACGTACGGGTGGCAGCGGATCGCACCCTGACCAAAGATCATCATGCTGCGGGTCAGGATGTTGGCGCCTTCCACGGTTATCCAGATCGGTGCACCCTGCCAGGCGCGTCCGAGGTAGTTGCGCGGGCCCAGAATAATGCCCTTGCCGCCGTGCACGTCCATGACGTCAGCGACCACATCCCTAGCCATGTCCGTGGCATGGCACTTGGCGATGCCTGATGCGACGGCAGGTTTTTCACCCATATCCACGGCCGAGCAGGTCATGCGTGACAGGGCCGACATGGTGTAGGTCTTGCCGGCAATACGCGCCATGGCCTCTTCGATGCCCTCGAAGCGTCCAATGCTCATACCGAACTGCTTGCGAATGCGCGCGTAAGCGCCGGTCGCCAGCGCGCCCACCTTGCTGCCGCCGGTCGAAGAGGAGGGCAGGGTGATGCCGCGGCCTACGGACAGTGCTTCCACCAGCATGCGCCAGCCTTTGCCAGCCATGGCCTGGCCGCCGATGATGGCATCCATGGGGATGAACACGTCCTGGCCGCGGATGGGGCCGTTGTGGAATGGTACGTTCAGCGCAAAATGGCGCTTGCCGATATCGAGGCCCTTCGTGTCCCGCGGCACCAGGGCAGCGGTAATGCCGAGGTCTTCTTCGCCGCCGAGCAGGCCGTCCGGGTCATACATGCGGAAGGCCAGGCCGATCACGGTGGCCACAGGCGCCAGCGTGATGTAGCGCTTGTCGAAATTCAGGGAGATGCCCAGCACCTTTTTACCCTTGACGGTGCGCTCGCAAACGATGCCATGGTCCGTAATGGAGGTGGCGTCTGAACCGGCCGTGGGGCTGGTAAGTGCGAAGCAGGGGATTTCCTCGCCCTTGGCAAGGCGTGGCAGATAGTAGTTTTTCTGCTCATCGGTGCCGTAGTGCAGGATCAGTTCGCCCGGCCCCAGAGAGTTGGGCACGGCAATGGTGGTGCAGGCTACCGCGTCAACGGAAGAGACCTTCTGCAGCACGGCCCGATGGCCCATGGCCGAGAAGCCGAGGCCGCCGTATTCCTTTGGAATGATCATGCCGAAGAAGCGGTTGTCCTTCAGGTACTGCCAGACTTCCGGCGGCAAATCCGCATCCTGGTGGGTGATGGTCCATTCGTCCAGCATGCCGCAGAGTTCTTCTACCGGGCCGTCAACGAAAGCCTGCTCTTCCTTGCTGAGCGTCAGCCAGGGGCGCTTGCGCAGAGCCTCCCAATCCGGATCACCAGAAAAGAGTTCCCCTTCCCAGCCCACCGTGCCGGCTTCCATGGCATCTTCCTCGGTCTTGGACAGGGTCGGGAGCATCGCTTTGTACTGCTTCAAAAACGGTGCGGAGATGAACTGCTGGCGCCAGCTGACCACGTTAAGCGGTGCCAGTACCGCTGCCAGCACCAGCGTGGTCACAGCGATGGCCCAGCCCGAAATGGGTGTCAGTAGCGCAAAAGCCGCCAGTACCACGCCGAGGCTGATGGTAAAAGTTCGCAGGGAAATACCCTTAAAGGCACAGACCAGGGCGGTCGTCAGCAAAGCTAAAAGCAGTAACCAGATCATAAAAATTCTCTCTGTCGTTCTATGGGGAATCGCCGTAGCGCAGCCGGCCGAGCGGTGTCGAGCGGCGTTACAGCCGGCTTCGAGCGCTGGCGGAGGCGCTTTTTGCGCCTCGGATGGTGAAGACCATACGCCCGAGTATGGAAAAAATGGGGCTGTTTGTCAACCAAATCAAGAGGGGCCATAGGGTCGGGTCTGCCGCCCTGACGAGGTGATTCTCCGGCCAAAACCAGGAACATTCCCGGTCGGGTTGGCAATTGCGCTGCAACATGCTTGATAATGTCGCTCTTTCGCCGAGGATCAGCCCGTGTCCGACCTGTTAACGAACAAGCGCAGCACGCTGTCCGCTGCTGACTGGGAACAGGAAGCGCTGCACGTTATTGCAGAGCAGGGCATCGGTGCGCTGGCGGTAGAACCCCTGGCCCGCCGCATGGGCATTACCAAAGGAAGTTTCTACTGGCACTTCTCCAGCCGTGAATCATTGCTGGAGCAGTCGCTGCAGAGTTGGGAAGGTCACGATGCCCGAAATCTGGCCTCCAGTCTCGGGGCCATCAGCGATCCGCGTGAGCGGCTGATTTCCTTCTTCCGTCGCGTGAGCCGTGAGGGGCTGACGCATGAAGTTTACAGCGCGCTCTGTGCTGCGGCCGATCATCCGCAGGTCAAACCGGTACTGGACCGGGTGGCGGAGCGGCGCATGGCTCATATCGCCCAGGCTTTCGAAGAGCTTGGCATGCCCTCAGAGACGGCTGAGCACCACGCTCGCCTCACTTACTCGGTGTATCTTGGCTTCCTGCAACTGCAGCGCCAGAGTCAGGTGCCGAGCCTGAGCAGTCGCCAGTTCGAAGCCTACCTCGATCATGTTATCGAGACCCTGATTCCCGGGCGCCAGTAGCGCGAACAATTTACAGGCAAGAAAAATGTTCAGCGCCCATCGCTGGCGCTTTTTTTAGCAAACACGGTTAACCGGGTGTGGTGGCAACCAAACCCCTCAATTGTTAAACGAGGTACCAACGTGACAAGCCTTAAGGAACTCCAGGATTGGGTCGATCAGGTAGCGGCTCAGACGCGCGCTGAGGAAGTGGTCTGGTGCGATGGCAGTCAGGCGGAATACGATGCGCTGATGGGCGAGATGATGAAGACCGGCGATATGCTGGAGCTCAATCAGGACAGTCATCCCGGCTGCTACCTGCACCGCTCCGATCCCGACGATGTGGCGCGCGTGGAGCATCTGACCTTTGTCTGCACCGAGTCGGAAGAAGACGCAGGCGCCAATAACAACTGGATGGCGCCGGCGGAAGCGCACAGCAAGATGGATGCTTTGTTCGATGGCTGTATGGAAGGACGCACGCTGTACGTCATTCCCTACTGCATGGGGCCCATCGATTCCCCCCTGTCGCGCTGCGGTGTGGAAATCTCTGACAGTCCTTACGTCGTCGTCAATATGCGGCTCATGACGCGCATGGGCAGCGCGGCGCTGGAGCGCATTGAACGCGAGGGCACGTTCGTGCGTGGCTTGCATTCGGTGGGTGAGCTGGACCCTGAGCAGCGTTTTATTATGCATTTCCCTGAGGAACTGCAAATTCAGTCGTTCGGCTCCGGCTACGGCGGTAACGCGCTGCTGGGCAAGAAATGTCACGCGTTGCGCATCGCCAGTCACCAGGCGCGCAGCGAGGGTTGGTTGGCAGAGCACATGCTGATCGTCGGGATCGAAAGCCCCGATGGCGAGGTACATTATATTGCCGGCGCATTTCCATCCCAGTGCGGCAAAACCAACCTGGCTATGCTGATTCCGCCGGAGAGCTATCCGGGCTGGAAGGTATGGACTGTCGGCGACGATATCTGCTGGATGCGTCCCGGTGAGGACGGTCGCCTGTGGGCGATCAACCCCGAGGCCGGCCTGTTTGGCGTGGCGCCCGGTACGGGTCCGAATACGAATCCCAACGCGCTGGCCATGCTGGACTCGGATACGATTTTTACCAACGTTGGCGTGACCGCGGACGATCAGCCCTGGTGGGAGGGCAAAGGCAGCGGCGCACCGGCCCTGAACTGGAAGGGCGAAGCCTACGGGCCAGCTACGGCGCCGGCGGCTCACCCGAACTCCCGTTTCACGGCCTCTATCAAACAGTGTCCTTCCTATTCCGAGGCGGCAGAAGCGCCGCGTGGTGTGCCGCTGTCCGCCGTTGTCTTTGGTGGGCGGCGGGCCCAACTGATGCCGCTGGTATTGCAGGCCGATTCCTGGGAGCACGGTGTGCTGATGGGTGCCGGTATGGCGTCTGAGACGACCGCAGCGGCGACCGGCGCCGTGGGAGTTGTGCGCCGGGATCCCATGGCCATGAAGCCCTTCTGCGGCTATAACTTCGGTGACTACTGGCAGCACTGGCTCAACATGGGGCAGGAGCTCAGTCAGCCGCCAGCCATGTTTCATGTCAACTGGTTCCGCAAGGACGATGCCGGTGATTTCCTGTGGCCGGGCTTCGGCGACAACATGCGGGTGCTGGAGTGGGTGTTGAAGCGCTGCAGCGGGACGCTCGCGGCAGAACCGTCACCGGTTGGTGGCCTGCCCCGATCGGGTGAACTCAATACGGATGGTCTGAGTCTCGCCGATGGCGCTATGCAGCAGCTCACGGCAGTTGATGCTGAGGCCTGGCAGCAAGAGTTGGCCGACATTGAGAGCTACATTCTCAGCTTCGGTGATCGTGCACCGGCGGGCTTACTGGAAGAACTGGCTCGCGTACGGTCGGCCTTGTCAAGCCACCCGCGCGATTGATCGACCGCGGACCCGGAGCATTTCCGGGTCCGTAAATCTT
>JABSSV010000297.1 GCA_013213875.1 Lysobacterales bacterium | reverse complement strand
GTGCTCGTGCGCGCGGTAGTACTCGTGCTGGTGCTTGCAGAATCGGACCTTCGACCACCTTCTGGCACCGCCGTCGATGAAAACCAGCTGGGCATGAGTGAGGAGGAAGAAGAAGCCTACCTCTATGAGATCAGCTATCGCACGTTTCTGGAACGTCATCTGGGCATTACGGAGCCGGAGGTGTTCGACATCCTGCGCGATCTGGCCCTGGACTTTACCGGCGGCATTGAAGACATTTCCGCCGATGACGCCCTCAATTGGGCTGGCTTGCCCGGTTCCGGCGCCACCGGCTATGCCCGCTATGAGGATGATGAGCCCTATATCCATCATTTCCCTGATGGCAATGCAACGGTGGCGCGGCTGCTGGTGCGCGGCATGATTCCCGCGGTGGCGCCGGGTAACAGCGCCGAGGATGTGGTTGGTGCGCGCTTTGACTACAGCCAGCTGGATCAAGCGGACTGGCCCGTGCGCATGCGTCTGAACAGCACCGTGGTGCGGGTGCGTCATGAGGGTACACCGGCTCAGGCGGAGCAGGTGCAGGTGAGCTATGTGCAGGGCGGTCAGGCCTATCGCGTGCGCGCCCGCCACTGCGTGCTGGCCTGCTTCAATTCCATTATTCCCTCTCTGTGCCCGGAGCTGCCCGCGGGCCAGCGCGAGGCGCTGGCCATGCCGGTGCGCGCGCCGATTCTCTACACCAATGTGCTGCTGCGTAACTGGCGGGCCTTCGCCGAGCTGGGCATTGGCGGGGCCGTATCCTCCGGCAGCTACTATCCCAAGCTGATGCTGGACTTCCCGGTCAGCTATGGCGGTCAGCAGTTTCCGGATGATCCGGATCAGCCCATGATCGTGCATATGGAGCGCTTTCCCCATCGGGATCGCGAAGGGCTACCCGTGCGGGAGCAGCGGCGCCTGGGTCGCTATGAGCTGCTGGCGACCCCCTTCAGCACCATGGAGCGGGCCACGCGGGCACAGCTGGCGGATCTGCTCACAGGTACCGATTTTGATCCGGCCCGTGATATCGCGGCCATTACGGTCAACCGCTGGGCCCACGGCTATGCGGATGGCTACTGGAGCTTTGGCGACCCCTGGCTGGGCGGGCGCAACGATGAACGGCGCCCGCACGTGCGCGGACGCAAGACCTTCGGGCGTATTGCCATTGCCAATTCCGACGCCGGTGGTCGCGCCATGCTGGAGGAGGCCGTGCTGCAGGCTCACCGCGCGGTGCAGGAGTTGCCCAGCTAAAGCCCCTACAGGTCCGTCCTGCTAAAATACCAATGCGCCCGCTGGCTTTGCGGTATATTGGCCTCCTCGTTCCCAAAGGCTCGGTCAGTGAAAGAAGAGGGCATCGATAACACTGAAAAGTCCGTTGATGATCAACGTCGCAGTTTGCTCCGGGGCTCAGTTTACAGCGCACCCGCGCTGGTGTTGCTAAGTCGTGGTAGTGGCGCCCAGCCGTTGCCCTCACCCTGCGGCGATCCCACCAGCGGCCCCTGCACCAACGCGGCCAATCCCGGGCCGGATGACCAAGCACTGGACGAAGTGATCGAGCAGCAGGGCGAGCGATAAGCGGTACCCGGTCGCGGGCCCGCAGTTCCAGAATTCTCCTTAAATGTCCTGAGCAGGCTCCTGATCCCTCCCCCTGTTCCAGGGGTAGATGGGATGCAGTAAAAGCAGCCGGACAGAGCGGCTGTTACAGTGACATAAGGGTAGGGCCTTTGCGCTGCCGGACACGCGCACCATGTGCTGCAAACGAACAAATGACGGTCACTGTTAATGCGATAATTTCTCTGTTTCTTTGCGGCTCTGCCGCACTGTTTCCGGCTGTGCTATCGGCCCAAGAGCCGGTGCCAGCAGTGCTGGCGCCGACTACGCTGGTCAGTGAGCCCTCCGCCGACTCCAGTGCCGGGTCTGGATTACGAGCCACCGGTGGCTCCAGTGTGGCGGCTTCGGGTCAGTGGGCATTCGTCACCAACTCGCCGCGCTGCACCGTTTTTATTTACCAGCTTGATTACAGCAGCATGAGCTATGAGTTCGCCCAGGAGATCACCACTCCGGGCAACGATACGTCCTGCCAGCAGGGGCAGTTTGGCACCGTGTCGTCCACGGCCGGAGACGTGCTTCTCATCGGCGCATTGGGAACGCAGATGGCGCGTGGTGACTGCATTGGTGATTTTGGTAGTCCCGGTAACGGCGCGGTCTTTATCTATGGTTTGACTGACACAGGCGACTGGGAACTGAAAGAGCCGGCGTCCTTTATCAACGACCCGGCCATTGATAACCAGCAGGATACGAGTCAGCAGGATCAGGTAGGGCGTTTTGGTCGGCGCTTCGCGCCGCAGACGCAGCTGGGCTAGCTGTTTGGCGCCTCCCTTTCCATTAGTGCGATTCCCGGTCAAGCGGACAAGTATCTCGTGGCTATGGGAGCGCCTGGCTATGATCCGGGTAGCAATGCGAATGCGGACGCGAATGTGGTACTGGGTCCCGGCAATACGGCTAACGGCCCGCCCTGGCCGGCCAGCGGATCTGGCAACCCGGCGCAGTTCGATTGTGAAAATGAGACCAATGCCAGTGCGCCCGGCTATGCCAACTGTAACCGCGGGC
>JABSSV010000296.1 GCA_013213875.1 Lysobacterales bacterium | reverse complement strand
GGACCTCCAGTTGTTTGCTCATGCGCCTGCGCTCCCGGTGCTGGCAATAATCAGGTTGCCGCCTTCCTGGCGGATAGAAAAGTGTTTCAGAAAGCTCATGCCCAGAAGCGCTTCCTCGCCCAGACCGGGCGTGATGGTAGCGCGTACGTTGCGCCGTTCCAGCCCGCCCAGGGATACGGAATCCAACCGCGTCATCCAGGCAGGTGCAGGTCCGGCAGCCGTCATCACGGTAACCCGGGGACCGAATTCGAGCCCCAGCTCTCGCGCCAGGGACTCGGACAGGGCCACATCGGTGGCACCCGTATCCACCAGAAACCGCACCTGAGAACCGTTGACGGTGCCGTCAGCCAGGTAGTGACCACCCCGCCCCGCCTCTATGGTGAGCGTGGCTCGGCCGGAACCGTCCAGGCCTGAAACGGCCGTCCCATCTGGCCGGTCAAGGCCCGAAAACAGCAGGGTTAAACCCAGCAGCAGGCCAAGACTCGCAGCCCATAACATGCCTCGGCCAACGGATTGATCTCCCATGCCCGGACCCTCTGCCATCTAAAGAACCAGCTGGTCCGTGTCTTCGATGTGCGTCGCCAGTGCCCGCGTAAAGCGAGCCGCCTGGGCGCCATCGATCACCCGATGGTCATAGCTCAAAGACAGAGGCAGCATCAAACGTGGCTGAAACGCTTCCCCATCCCATACCGGCTCCATGCGCGATCGTGACACGCCGAGAATGGCCACCTCTGGCGCATTGATAATGGGCGAGAAACTCACGCCACCGATGCCGCCGAGACTGGAAATTGAGAAACTGGCACCCTGCCAGTCCGCCGGTTTCAGCTTGCCCTCGCGTGCGCGAGCGCTAACCGCACCAAGCTCTTGCGCCAATTCCGTGACGCTTTTCTGGTCGCAATCACGAATGACAGGCACCACGAGCCCATCGGGGGTATCGACCGCGATACCGAGATGGTAATACTGCTTGAGAATGAGATTCTCACCATCGGCGTCCAGGGACGCATTAAAGTTCGGGAACGCCTGCAGCGCTGCCACCACAGACTTCATGAGAAACGCCAGCGGCGTGAGGTTATAACCCTCTGCCTTGGCCGCTGCCTTGTGTTTGCTCCGGAAGGCTTCCATTTCTGTGCTGTCGGCCAGATCGTTGTGCGTAACGTGCGGAATGGTCACCCAGTTACGATGCAGGTTCTTGCCGGAGATTTTCTTGATCCGGGACAGGGCCTGCGTCTCCGTCGGCCCGAACTTTCTGAAGTCCACCTTGGGTGGCGGCGCAACCTCGAAGCCCGATGCCGCCGGCGCAGCCATACCGCCCTGGAGCAAGGCTTTCACAAAGGCGCTGACGTCAGCGCGCAGAATTCGACCGTTGCGGCCGCTGCCGCTGACGCGCGCCAGATCCACTCCCAGTTCCCGCGCGAAGGCACGGATCGCGGGGCTGGCATAGGGCACCTGGCCCGGCATGAGATTACCCGCGCTGAGCGGCACGGGCGGTGACTGGCGCTGACCTGCACCCACTGCTGGTACGGCGACGGGCGGTGTAACCGGAGCCGGTGTCGATTCGGGCGCGGGCGTGGCCGGCGGTGGCGCGGCTTCCGCTACGGCTTGCGACGTCGCCTCCGGCGCGCTTGCGGTCGCTTCGCCCGCTTCTTCCGATTCAATGAGAGCCACGATATGCCCCTCGGACACGGTATCGTTTAAAGCCACCTTCAGGGCACTAATGCGCCCGGATACCGGCGCCGGAACCTCCATGGTGGCCTTGTCGCTCTCAAGCGTCAGCAGCGACTGTTCCGCGCTGACCAT
>JABSSV010000295.1 GCA_013213875.1 Lysobacterales bacterium | reverse complement strand
TTTCCGCACTCTTTCTGAAGGCCGCATCCAGGGCCAGCCCCACCAGCCCCAAAGACACGAGCAGGGTCAGGCTGGCAGCCAGGGCCGTGCGCAGGCGCAGTGAATAGGCGGGCCGCACGGTGCTTTCAGCCATCCGCATCGCTCAGGCCACGCACGTTCAGCCGATAACCACGGCCACGAAGCGTTTCTATGGGCTTCAAACTGCCATCAGGATCAATTTTCTTTCGCAGGCGACCGACAAACACCTCAATCACATTGCTATCGCGATCGGCGTCTTCCTCGTAAATATGCTCGGCCAAACGGCTTTTGGTAACCACCTCATCGGGATGCAAAAGCAGATACTCCAGCACCTTGTATTCGAAGCTGGTCAGCTCGATTTCCTCCGCCCCGAGCAGCACACGTTGCGTCGATAAATCCATGCTCAGGGGCCCAAAGCGGACCTCCGGCTGCGCATGGCCGGCGGAACGTCGCAAAAGCGCTGCCACGCGGGCCTTGAGCTCTTCCGGATGAAAAGGCTTGGTGAGATAGTCATCGGCGCCCGCTTCGAGGCCCGCGACCTTGTCCTGCCAGTCCGAGCGCGCCGTGAGCACCAGGATCGGGAAGCTTCGCTCAGCCTGGCGCAGCGCGCGAATCAGATCGATTCCGGACAGCTCAGGCAGACCCAGATCAATAATAGCGAGATCAATGGGGTATTCCTCACCCAGATAGAGGCCTTCCTTACCATCACCGCTGACATCTACCGCGTAGCCCGCAGCGCGCATGAGCGCGGCAATGGAATCCTGCAGCCTCACATCGTCTTCAACGATCAGGATGCGCACGACTGGCCTCGCCTACTCGGGAACACGGACGGTTTTTACCACGCCTTTTTTGGTTACTACCTTGATCACATGCACGCGTTTGCCACCGGACTGGGTGACGGTTTTTGCCGACAGCACCCGCGCATTGTGCTCGCGCGCGACCTTGCGCGCTGCGTCTTGCAGGGAGATGGCAAAGGCCGTTAGGGACCAACTCATAGCAAGCACAAGCACCAGAGCGGCGACACGGCCCAATGGGATGGGCTTTCTCATGGCGCTATTCTAACCCGAGTCAGCCAGCTACCCCACGTGGCGTGATTCCAAGCCCGGGCGATGAGCGCAGGGCCCGCGAAAGTGACCCGCGCCGCAGGATTGGGACTATCATGTAAAGGTAGCAGCCATCAGGCTGGCAGGAAATTTACCCATGGCCAAGAACCCAACCCGGCAGCACACGGCTGCTACGTCCAAGCACCAGCCTGAGGAAGATGCAGGGAGCGGTCCTGCGGGCTTTGCGCAGCTGGGACTGCCCGCCCCGCTGCTGGAGGCGATCAAACAACTGGGCTACGAGAAACCGTCACCCATTCAGGCCCAGGCCATACCGAGCCTGTTACAGGGCCGGGATCTGCTCGGCCATGCGCCCACGGGCACGGGAAAAACAGCCGCTTTCGCCCTGCCCCTGCTCGCTCGCCTGGATCCGCGCCGGCAGGAAGTGCAGGTGCTGGTGCTTACCCCCACGCGGGAGCTGGCCATTCAGGTCGCGGAGGCCTTCCAACGCTACGCCGCTGATGTGCCTCATTTTCACGTGATTCCCATTTATGGCGGTCAGGACTATGGGCTGCAGATTCGGGGGCTGAAACGCGGCGTTCAGGTAGTCGTCGGCACGCCCGGGCGCGTCATGGATCATATGCGACGTGGCACGCTGAAGCTGGGCGGACTGAAAGCCCTGGTGCTGGACGAAGCCGACGAAATGCTGCGCATGGGCTTTATTGATGATGTGGAGTGGGTGCTTGAGCAACTTCCGGCCCAGCGGCAGATCGCTCTTTTTTCCGCCACCATGCCGCGGGAAATCGAGAAGATTGCGCACCGGCACTTGCAGGAACCCCATGAAATTTCCATTCGTTCCCGCACCGCAACGGCGGACACCATCCGCCAACGCTACTGGCTGGTTAGCGGACTGCACAAGCTGGACGCGCTGACCCGGATTCTCGAGGCCGAGGAACATGAGGCGGTCATCATTTTCGTGCGCACGCGGGTGGCGACCACCGAGCTTGCGGAACGCCTCAAAGCCCGTGGCTATGCGGTGGAAGCACTCAACGGTGATATGCAGCAGCGGCAACGGGAGCATATGGTGGAACAGCTCAAATCCGGCCGCTTGGACCTGCTGGTTGCGACGGATGTGGCGGCCCGTGGCCTGGATGTGGAACGCATCAGCCTGGTGCTGAACTACGACATCCCCAACGACACGGAAGCCTATATTCACAGGATCGGACGCACCGGCCGTGCCGGCCGCAAGGGCGATGCGATTCT
>JABSSV010000294.1 GCA_013213875.1 Lysobacterales bacterium | reverse complement strand
GCCCGCGTAAAAGAGCTGCATGAGCTCATCTCGCGCTATGACCATCACTATTACGTGCTCGATGCGCCGCTGGTTCCTGATGTGGAATACGATCGGCGCATGCGCGAATTGCAGGGGCTAGAAGCGGCATTTCCGGAATTACGAACCTCTGATTCGCCGACCCAGCGGGTGGGAGGCGCTGCGCTGGATGGATTCGAGGAAGTGCGCCATCGGGTACCCATGCTGTCGCTGGCCAATGCCTTCAGCCATGAGGAAGTGCGTGAGTTCGACCAGCGCGTCCGCAAGGGTCTGGAGCAGAGCAGCGTGCACTACTCGGCTGAGCCCAAGCTCGATGGCGTCGCCATTGCCCTGACCTACGAGCAGGGTGAGCTGGTGCAAGCGGCCACGCGCGGTGACGGACAACGGGGCGAGAACGTTACCGCCAATGTGAAAACTATTGCCGCTATACCCTTGCGCCTGCGGGGTGCGGGCTGGCCGGAGCTCCTGGAAGTGCGGGGCGAAATTTACATGCCGCTGGCCGGTTTCAAAGCCTGGAACGCGGAGGCAGAGAATAAGGGTGACAAGCCCCTGGTAAACCCTAGGAATGGCGCAGCGGGCAGCTTGCGTCAGCTGGATTCCCGGATCACTGCCCGTCGCCCATTGGCCTTCTATGCCTACAGTGTGGCCAGTATGGACGGCTTGCCGGACGGGCAGGGCGCCATTCTGAAACAGTTGCAGCAATGGGGGATCCCGGTCAATCCGGAAGTGCGCTCCGTGGAGGGCGCGGATGGGCTGCAGCGCTACTTCGAGCAATTGCAGCAAAAGCGCGACAGCTTGCCCTACGACATCGATGGTGTGGTGTTTAAGGTCGATGCGCTGGCTGAGCAGGCTTTGCTCGGCGCGGTCAGTCGCGCGCCCCGCTGGGCACTGGCGCAGAAATTTCCAGCCCAGGAAGAGATGACCCAGCTGCGCGACATTGACGTGCAGGTGGGACGAACCGGTGCCATCACGCCGGTGGCGCGGCTGGAGCCGGTTTTCGTGGGTGGTGTCACGGTAACCAATGCCACGCTGCACAATGAAGATGAGATTCGCCGTAAGGATGTGCGCGTTGGTGACTGGGTGGTGGTGCGTCGGGCCGGCGATGTGATACCGGAGGTGGCGCGCGTGGTGAGGGAGCGCCGGCCGCCGCATGCGCAGCCGTTTGTGATGCCCACGGCCTGTCCCGTTTGTGGTTCTGCGGTGGAACGCCAGGCTGACGAAGCCGTGGCCCGCTGTACCGGCGGCCTGGTCTGTGCGGCCCAACTGGCGCAGCGTATCCAGCACTTTGCCTCGCGCCAGGCCATGGATATCGAAGGTCTGGGGGAAAAGTTGGTGGCCCAGCTGGTTGAGCGCCAGCTCATCAGCTCCGTTGCCGATCTCTACACGCTCAGCGCTGAGTCCCTGCTGACGCTGGAACGCATGGGGGAAAAATCCGCGCGTAACTTACTGGCCGCCATCGACAACAGCAAGACCCCGGAGCTCGGGCGGCTGCTGTTTGCCCTCGGTATTCGCGAAGTGGGCGTGGTGACGGCCAATCAGCTCGCCAACCATTTCCGCTCCATGGAGGCGCTGCAGGCGGCGGATTGTGATGCCCTCGAAGCAGTCGATGACGTGGGCCCGGTGGTGGCAAAGCACGTCCAGGCCTTCTTCCGCGAGCCGCACAACCAACACGTGCTCCAGGCACTGGAGGCCGCGGGTCTGCGCTATGAGGCGCCGGAACGCCGGGAAGGCCCGAAGCCGTTAGCGGGACAGATCTGGGTGTTGACCGGGGCGCTAAGCGTGCCGCGGCCACAGGCACGTCAGGCCCTGGAAGGCCTGGGTGC
>JABSSV010000293.1 GCA_013213875.1 Lysobacterales bacterium | reverse complement strand
TCTGCCAGCTGCTTTAAACCATTGGTCACAGCGGCCTCCGCAGCCTGCTGCTCGAAGGGCGCCAGCGTGGTAAAAATCCGTAGCCCCTCGGTGCGCAGATCAGCTTCGCGATAATCGCGCTGCAGCTGATCACGGACCAGCTCCAGAAAGGCCGGGTAGCGATTCGAACTGCGCACGCCGGCAGCCACCACATCGAGTGGACGCGCCTGCCAGGTCGCCGCCTCACCGGGCGCCAGCAAACCGGTCTCTTCAAAGCTGGCGAGCACCAAATCGCGCCGCTCACGCGCCCGCTCTGGATTACGGCGCGGGTGATAGAGCGAAGCACCTTTGACCATGCCTACCAACAACGCGACCTGATGCGCTTGCAAACGCTCAACGGGTTGCCCGAAGTAGTGCTCGCTGGCACGGCCAAAGCCGTGGATGGCCTGATTACCCTGCTGGCCCAGAAACACTTCATTGAGGTAGGCCTCAAGAATTTCTGCCTTGCTGTAGTGCCACTCCAGCAGCAAGGACATCAAGGCCTCATTGACCTTGCGCGGCAGGGTGCGGTCATTCTCCAGATAGTAATTTTTGACCAACTGCTGGGTGAGCGTGCTGCCCCCCTGCACGGTACGGCCCGCTTTCAGATTGGCTGCCGCCGCGCGTGCAATGCCACGCGGATCCAGACCGTGGTGATGTTTGAAATTGCGGTCCTCAACCGCCTGCAGACCCTGTACGAGAAGGTCCGGAGCCTGATCAATCGTGATCAGCGTCCGATCTTCCTCGTGCAGCGGATAAATGGACGCGATTTCGGCCGGATCAAGGCGCATAAGACCCAGTGATGTGCCGACGGCGTCGCGCACACTCGCGACGCGCCCGTCAGCCAGCGTCAGGCGAAAGCGCAGCGCTTCCTGAAAACCGTCGTCAAAGCGGAAGCCGCGACGATGAATGTCAAACATAGCGCCGCTGCGTGACCAGCTACCCGGCTGCTGAGCATCGTCCGCTCGCCGATAGCCAGCCGCCTCCAACTCGCGCTCTAGCTGGCTGGCCGTGAGTGGCATTTGCGCGAACAGACTGAGGGGCCGGGCAAAGACCCGACTGGGCAGGTCCCACTTACGACCTTCAAACTCGGTCGTGATCAGGTGATTCAGCCACAGCGTCCAGGGCACCAGTAAGCCGAGCCCGAGCCCCGCCAGCAACAGCACCAGCCGCAGCAAACGACTGAACAGTGACGGCTTGGGGCCAGGCTTACTGGCGCGCTTGCGCCTGGCGCCGGAGGAATTCTTGCGAGCCGCCTTGGAGCGCGCGCCTTTGGAGCCGCTGGCGCGGGTTTTACTGGCGGGCTTTTTCTTGCTGCCGGCGCGACGATCCGCACTCATGCAGCGCTACCCAGCCACCGGGTGACAGAACACGGGCAAATCCCCATAATGGCCGGCGAGTAGGAAGCCGTGCAGAATAAACGCACCGATTAAATCCGCTTTAATGAGACAATAGTCATTCTAGCCAGCCCCGCACCCCGGCTGCCAGTCACAACCGACCAATCGCTTCGAGACTAGAATAAAAAGATGGCTACAGCGCGCCGTTCCAGTTCAGCAAGCTCTCCCCCGCCCGTGTTGTTTTTGCACGGTGACGGCACGGCTGCGGCGAGCGCCAGCTGGCTGGAACAGATAGCTGCACTGGGCCTGCGCTGCTTCAGTCATCGCGAGATCGACGGCGTCGAGAAAACCGAGGCCACGCTGCATCAGTTCGGCGCGCTGTGTGCAGAGATCGCGGACCAGGCGCCGGGACAGGCCCTGCTGGTTCTGCGCGCCGGCCTGGAGTTGAACGCCGAACTGCTGCAGGCACTGGGCGCATTGCTCGATAGAGCCCCCGGGGTCAGCGTTTACACGCTACTCAGCAACGCCAGCCCGGCGCATAACCCATTTGCCGGGCTGCCCTATCCTGCGAACCCAGAAAGCCGCAGACGCCTGCTACGCTGGTTGGGGAGCAATCGCTTGTACCTGCTGGACCAGTGGCCCAGTCACTTCCTGGCGTTAACCACCGATGCGGTGGACGCGCTGGCGGACACGGATTTGCCCCTGTCCGCTGCGGCTGGCCGACTCCGCGCGCGCCGTG
>JABSSV010000292.1 GCA_013213875.1 Lysobacterales bacterium | reverse complement strand
GGGGCCGGCAAAAAGCGCGCATCATGAAGCGCGGCTAGCACGGTGGCCAAATCCTCCTCAGGGCCCGCCCCCGCTGGCGCCGCGTCCCAGCTACAACGGAAACTCGATCGGGTGCAGAGGCTTCTGCAAACGGACCAGCTGCAAGAAGCCCGCAGCCAGACCGCCCTGCTCCTTACGCGCTATCCGGAGCGGCCTGCGGTCCTGCGTCTGGCCGGCTGGGTTTATCAACGCAGCGGCGACTTCGAGCGCGCCCGGGCCCTGGCTGAACAGGAATGCCGGCTGCGCCCGCAGCAGCCCATCGCGCATCTGCGCCTGGCCAGCTACACGCTCCAGGCGGGTGATGCAGCAGGCGCGCTCCGGATCGCTCAAACACTTACCGACAGCCCGTCCCTGCCGCATGAGGTGCTGGCGCGGCTGGCCCGTTTTTACCAGCATAGCGGGCAGCATGAACGGGCGTTTCAGACCATGGCCAGAGCGCTTGAAGCACAGCCGGAACATGCGCCCTATTGCCTGCAAACGGCCCAACTGGCACTTAAGATCGACCGGCTGCGACAGGCAGACAAGCTGCTGGAACGCACGCTCTATCTGGATCCGGACTGCCAAGAAGCGCGCTACCAGCGTGCTCTGCTTCTGCCCCCGGAGCAGGCACCTGCCCAGGTACAGGAGCTGGGTTTTCTGCTGGAGCCCCTGGGAAAGGACGATGACGGCCGGCGGCCGCTGGTGCTTGCGCTGGCACGCGCGCTGGAAGCCATGGGGGAATACGACCATGCCTTTCGCTGTCTGGTGGAAGCCGGGCGCCTGAGCGCCATGAACCAGCCCTACGCGCTGGATGCAGATTTATACCTACTACGGGCCGCAGCGCGCCCGCTCTCCAGCGCTTCCGCCCTGCCACCTAAGCCAACAGAACCCGGACCCGTCTTTATCACGGGCATGCCCGCCAGCGGCCAGCGCTGGCTGAGCCGCTGGTTGAGCGCGGGAGGACACAGCCAGCTCCTACCGGACGCACAGCTGTTGCAGATCGCGATCCGCGGTGCGGTTGGCCCCCATGACAGCGCGCAGGAACTGGCGCAGGCCGCCGCAGCCGCAGATCCTGCAGACATCGCCCGGCGCTATGGTGACATGGTCACCGGCCTGGGACTGGACCCTGCTCGTGTTATCGATGCCAGCCCGCGTCATCTGCTGTATCTGGATCTGATCCGTCAGGCCTTTCCTAGCGCGCGCATGATCTATCTCAAGCGCGACGCGCTGGATCACTGCCTGGACCTGTGCGGGCGCTATACGGCGCGCGCCCTGCCCTACAGCGGTCCGCTGGATCAGATTGTGCGCTACTACAGCGCCCATCATGAACTCATGGGCCACTGGCGACGGCAGCTAGGGGACCGCTTTCTCGATCTGGAACTGGAGCCTTTGTGGGCTGGGGACGCAGACCACATCGGCCGGCTCAGCGGCTGGCTTGGGCTGGACCTGGATGCAACGCCACCAACACCAGGACCTGAGGATCCACGCCCCGGGCGCGCCCGGCACTTTCCCCTAGCGCTGCGCGATGCAGCGACTGCGCTACGCGAAAACGGCGTAGCACTGGGCTAAACGCTCCATCCTTGTCATAGATTCAGCCAGCCTCCGAGCACTCTTCATGACCCCCTCCCCAGCGCTGCTAACGGAGCTATGGGATGTTGCATTGTGCGATTTGCCCGACCTGAAATTTCAGGTCATAATTTACGCAACAAGGGAAAAATACCAAGAAAATCAAACCATGCAAACTACACTTAAACGCGTCGCGGTTCTGGTTGTCATGCTCTGCCCAATTAGCGCCGCAGCCACCTGCGATGTGACTGGTGCGACCCCAGAAGGCGGTCAGGTCGTCTCCTGCGCCGGCGTGGAACCCAACGGCTTTGACGGTACGCTCTTTCGTGACACGCTTAGCATTTTGCCTGGCGCATCCATCAACCGCGCCATTGCGGAAGATACGATTGACCTGGGTGCAGGAAATGACAGCCTGACCATGGCAGGCGGAGAGGTTTCTAGCCTTAATGATGACTGTATCGGTCTGGGCGATGACGCAGATACGGCAGTGCTACAGGACGGCACATTGCTCTGCGGCGATGATGGCGTCGACGCCGGTGACGCCAGCACAGTGGCTGGCGGCAACCAGATCGAACTCCGTGGCGTCACTATCGTAAGCGGCGGCGATGGCATCGACACCAACGACGGTGATGACACCATCATCATGAGCGCAGGCTCTATTACGGTAACGGGTAGTCGATTCCGCGACTACGGCATTGCGGCAGAGGACGGCAACGACAGCATTGTCCTCAGCGGCGGTGCTATCACCGTACCAGCCACCAGCGGTGCTGCTGTTAGTGGGGGCAATGGCAGCGACCGAGTGGACATCGCCGGACCGATAGCATTGAACAATATCATTAACGGTGACGAAGAAAGCGGTAGCGACGGCAGCACCGATACACTGCGCTTTTCCCTCACGCTGCCCGGTACGCAGGCCGATCTCGCGCGCCAAGCCTTGCTCGCAGCTGACCCGGCCGCCGGCAGTGTCAACATTGACGGTCAGACCTACAGTTGGGCAAACTTCGAGCGCATAGAAGTGGCTATTAGCGACGCCGCAGCACCGGTTCCCGTCAATTCCGTTGGGTCAATTTTGGCATTATTACTGCTTTGTGGCCTTTTCGGAGTAAACCGTCTCAGCCGGCAAAAAGCCTAGGGGATCTTACACAAGCGACTGTCAGCCAGTGGAACTTGCCTGTAAACTTACGGT
>JABSSV010000291.1 GCA_013213875.1 Lysobacterales bacterium | reverse complement strand
GGCTTTACGGAGCCCGATCCCCGTGATGATCTATCGGGCATGGATGTGGCGCGCAAATTGTTGATCATTGCGCGCGAAGTGGGCCTGCATCTGGAATTGCGTGACATTGTGGTTGAGCCCGTGATCGCTTCCGGCTTCGCCAGCGATGCGGAAGTCGTCGATTTGCCTGCGCGTTTGCGGGCGCTGGATGGCGAGTTTGCTGAGAAAGTGAAAGCGGCCTCGGCGGCGGGTGCGGTACTGCGCTACGTTGGCCGCATTGAGGCGGGCCAGGCGCGGGTTTCTGTCGAGGCCGTACCGGCCAGTGAACCGCTCGGTTCCATTCGGGATGGCGAAAACGCCCTCGTCATGCTGACCGACTATTACCAGCCCATTCCCATGGTGTTGCGTGGTTATGGTGCCGGTGGCGCGGTCACCGCGGCCGGCGTCTTTGCCGATGTTTTGCGCACGGCCTGGCGGCCACTGGACCAATAAGGATCCTTACATGAACGTATTTGCACCCGCATCCATTGGCAACCTCTCGGTCGGTTTTGATGCGCTCGGCCTGGCACTGCATGCGATTGACGGTGAGGTGCTGGGGGATGTGGTGCAGCTGCGCCATAGCCGACATCATGACTGGTTACTGGAAGTTACCGGCCCCTTCGCGGACGCCCTGCCGCCGGATCCGGAGAGCAATATCGTCATGAGCTCCTGCCGGCGCTTTGAGCGCCGCGTGCGCGCGCTGGGAAAAGACATTGAGACGCTGCAGGTAACCCTGGATAAGCGCCTGCCCGTGGGCAGTGGTTTGGGATCCAGTGCCAGCTCCATCGTGGCCGTGCTGGTCGCTTTAAACCGCTATTTTGGCCGCCCGCTGAATCGCCCGCAGTTGTTGGAGCTGATGGCTGAAATGGAGGGCGCCATCAGCGGTGACATCCACCTGGATAACATCGCGCCCAGCCTTTTGGGCGGTTTGCGCCTGTGCATGCCGGATGGCCGTAATCAGCATGGCTTGCCCTGGCCCGGCGGCTGGCAGGTTCTGGTGGCCTGGCCAGGTACACGCATGGAAACCAAGATGGCCCGGGACCTGCTACCCGACAAACTGCGCCGCTCCACGGCGGTGGCCCATGGCGCCCAATTCGCGCGTTTCGTCCACGAGCTGTATAGCGGTGACCCACGTGACGCGGCTGAGTGTCTGGTTGACCTGATCGCTGAGCCCTGGCGCAAAGACCTCATACCCGGCTTTGAAGCTGCGCGCGATGCGCTGATGGACATGGGTGCCCTGGCGTTCGGCATCTCCGGCTCCGGTCCGACGGTTTTTGCCATTGTCGATGACAGCCGCGTTGCGGAGCAGGGCAAGGCCTGGTTGCAGGATCATTTTCTCAGTGGTCCCCGCGGTTTTGTTCGTCTTTGTCGCGCCGATCTGGCCGGTGCGCGCCTGCTTGAGCAGGCCTGATTACCATGCAGTTCGTTAATCTGAAGCATGCGCAGGACCGCGTGGATTTTGCCACGGCGGTGCAGCGCGGCCTGGGCCTGGATCGTGGTCTGTACTTTCCCGCCGCCATCGAGCCGCTTGCAGATGTGCCGGGTTTATTGGCGCTGCCCTTTGTTGAGCGCAGTGCGCGCTTGCTGGCCCAGCTGACAGGGCTTTCCCTAGACCTTACTGGCGCCCTGGTGGAACAGGCCTTCGACTTTCCTATCGAGCAGCGTGAAGTGGCAGATTCTGTGCATGCCCTGGAACTGTTCCATGGGCCCTCGCTGGCCTTCAAGGATTTTGGTGCGCGCTTCATGGCGGCCTGTCTGGCGGAGTTCAGCCGCGATCAACCCACGACGATTCTGACCGCCACTTCGGGTGATACCGGGGCCGCAGTGGCGCATGCTTTTCATGGCAAAGCCGGTGTGCGGGCGGTCATTCTTTACCCTGAGGGACGCATCTCACCGCTGCAGGAAAAGCTTTTTTGTACGCTGGGAGAGAACGTCCACACGGTGGCCGTCGCTGCGGATTTCGATCACTGCCAGGCGCTGGTGAAAGACGCTTTCGAGGATGAGGTCTTGCGCACACGCATCGGTCTCAACTCGGCCAATTCCATTAATGTGGCCCGTTTGCTGGCCCAGGTTTGCTATTACTTCGAATCCGTAGCGCGTTTGCAGGGTCAGGCGCCGGTGTTCTGCGTACCCAGCGGAAATTTTGGCAATGTCACCGCCTGCGGTATCGCCCGGGCACTCGGTCTGCCCATGAAACGCATACTGGCCGCCACCAATGTCAATGATACGGTGCCGCGCTATCTCGCCGACGGCCACTGGGCGCCCGAGGCCACCGTGGCAACGGTCACCAATGCCATGGACATTTCCCGGCCTAATAATTTCCCACGGGTGGAAGCGTTGGCCCGGCGGGCAGGCATGCCAATCTCAGACTATCTGCATGCGGTGGCAGTGAGCGATGAAAACACGCTGGACGCGCTACGGGCTTTGGACGCGAGCGGTTACCTGGCGGATCCGCACAGTGCCCTGGGCTGGCAGGCGCTGCAAGGTCAATTGGCGCCCGGCGAACAGGGCGTATTTCTGTGCACTGCGCATCCGGCCAAGTTCGCGGAAGTGATTGAGGAAGCGCTGTCGCGCTCTGTGCCGCTGCCGCCCCCGCTGGCCGCGGTGCGTGATAAGACCGTGCTCTCTGCGCGCATTCCAGCCGATTATTCTGCGCTGCTGGCGGAGCTGGGCTGAACAGCCAGCCACCCGGTCTGCAACTTTTTTTCCGCTGCGGCGTATTACTAGATACACATCCTCTTTGAGTTGTGTTTCATCTCTTGCTGACCCGGCCCAAAGCCGGGTCTTTTTTATGCCGCAACGCCCAGAAACTGGCGGATGACAAACAGTCCGACCATGATGAAGGCAATGGCCAGTTTGGCGGCGGCTCCGAGCGCCGTTCCGATCCAGGCACCCAGCCCGGCCCGGCCTGCGTCCGTGAGCCCGCGTCCGCCGCTGAGCTCGGCGCTTACGGCGCCAATGAATGGTCCCAGAATAATTCCCGGAAGGCCGAAAAACAGGCCAAAAACAGCACCGATCATGGCGCCCCAAAAGGCACGCGGACTCGCCCCAAGCTGTTTGGCACCGAGCGCGGCAGCGAGAAAGTCCAGGAGCCAGGCCAGCGCAGTCAACATACCCAGTACGGCGATGGTGCCGGTACCTACGGGCTCAAAATCCGTGATCCAGGCGGCCAGCAGCAGGCCGGCAAATACCATCGGTACGCCGGGCATAGCAGGCAAGATGGTGCCAACCAGGCCGCCGATCACAAGGGCAGCCGCCAGCAGCCACCAGAGTAAATCCAGTTCCATGGGTCATTGCTCCAAACGTGTCCTCTACAGTATCCCACGTTCAGCCTGCCCTGAAATGAGCCCTTGGTTGGGTGGTGCAAAGAGGGAATAAAAAAAACCCCGGTGCGGCGTCAGTGAGAAAGGAGGAGGAAACCACTGCAAGTGCACCGGGGTTATAGACGTCGCCACCCGCAGGTGGAACTGGCTGCGTTTGCTGCAGACCGTCGTTGTGAACCCCGCTTATCACGTTGCGGGGCTTTGCTGGGCAGCACAGCTACTTGCTGCTCAGCTGGCAGGCCTTGTCAGGGGACCGACAAGGCGCTTCCAAGTAGGACGCGGGGCCCTACGCATTCGTTCCGATGCTTCCCGACCTGGTCATCGGCGCGCACGGAACGACCACCCTGTGCTGCGTTATGGCGGCCCCGAAGCAAATTCAGTGTCGGGGGGGAAGCTTCACTGAATGTGTGCTCGCTTCGGGGCCATTAACTTTTTCGCCCTGGTTTAAAAGAAGCCCCGGTGCCCTCCAATGCTTTGGGGGGGGATCAAAATCACTGGAGTGTGGGCACCGGGGCAAAACCATCGGCAGAGGGCGTTTCCTGCCTATCCCCCAAACTCCTGCAAACCTTCTAAATCATGGAATGAAAGTTCATTCCCAGCGCAACCAGTGATGCAATCACAACGAAGCGCGCGATGTTCTTCATTTCCGCAAACGTTTTCATGTCAGTGCTCCTGGGCAGCTACGGAACCTAACGGCATTGCCGGCAAGGAAACCTGGCTTGGCTCTAGAAGCAGAAGCTTTCGCTCCGCGAGCGCCAGCGCCTGATGCATGCGCTCCAGCGCGGCATCTGACCGGTGTTCAGCCGGGTGCTTGATCAGCTCCCGCCAGAATTCGATCTCGGCGACCAAGTGGTGTTCCTGCGTAAACATTCGTTACGGCCCGTGTCATCAATCAACGATGCGCAGTTTAGGCTCGCAGCCAGGTGATGACTTGTCTCTAATGGACAATGATTTGACCCCACGGCCGACCCGCCGACACAATAGGCGTGGTACAACCAACGGGCGATGAACTGGGGGAAAAATTATGTCCGTACTGGCACCCTCCGTGGGAGTTCTTTGGCGCATCATCGAGTCCTACAAGCTGGATCCGGATGTGTTCTTTCGCGACGCGGGCCTTGAGGTCGAGTGGCCGATTGAGCCTGGCACGCGTGTGTCCTATGAGCAGTTGGATCAGGTTCGAGCGGCCGCGGCGGAAGCAACGGGTGATCCGGCCTTTGGTCTGCGCGCCGCGCAGGTGGTTCATCCCTCCCAGATTGGCGCCTTGGGCTACGCCTGGCTGGCCAGCAGCACCCTGCGCACGGCCATGACGCGAATGCACCGGTTCGTCCGTGTTTTGAACGATCGCGGCACGCTCGATCTGGTGGAAGAAAAGGGTCATTTTCTGGCCCAGATTTCTGTCGCGCAGGCGTCCAGGAACCGGCGTGTTCGCGATGATGCGCAACTGGCTTATCTGGTTACGCTCTGTCGGATGAACGGTGGTCCGGATCTGAATCCGGAGTTTGTGGGCTTTTGCCATGCAGAGCCGGAAGATCTGCGCCCCTATGAAGCCTTGTTCCGCTGTCCCGTTTATTTCTCCAGAGAGCACAACGAACTGGCGCTGAGCAGCCGGGATCTGGATCGTCCCTTGCCGTCTGCTAATCATGTGCTGGCGCATATGAACGATCGTATTGTGGTGCAACGCCTGGCCAAGCTGGACCAGGACGATATCCCCAATCGGGTACGCGCGGCCATCATGGAGCAACTGCCTTGTGGAACCATCAGTGATGAATCAGTCGCTGATGCGCTGCACATGACCTCCCGGACCATGCATCGAAAACTCAAACAGGAAGGAGAGAGCTTTCGAACCCTGCTGAAAGCGGTACGTCAGGATTTGGCGGAACAATATATGGCGGATAACTCTCTGACCCTGACAGAGATCACCTTTCTGCTGGGTTTTTCCGAAATGAGCTCGTTTTCCAGGGCCTACAAGAAGTGGAATGGCGTGTCGCCCAGCGCTGCGCGGTCCGGTGACTAGCGCCAGCTTTGCCCGTGTGCCCGCGTGTTACTGCTGGACTAAATAGATCTACTTACTGGGTGTTTTGGGGCTAAAACCCGCTAGGCCAGCGTGTTTTTACGCAAAACTGTCCACAGGCATGAAGAAATCAGGGGTTTATAAGGTTTTTCGGGGCTTTATTTTAGAGAATTCCCTGTAGGTGCCTGAAAACAGGCGTCTGGACCGGGAGAATCCGGCCCTCAGGCCAGAAAAATGCTCGCTGAGGTCAGATTTCCACGCGGCTCGCGGCCAGACGGATGGCGGGCCAGGCCCGCAGCGCCTGCGAGAAGTCAGACCAGAAGCGGGTCCACCAGGCGGTCAGCGCTTGCCCTTCCAGACCGGCCGGATCACCCCGGAGTGGTCGATCGGAGGGATTATCCACCAGCTCATGATTGAGTCGCGACAGGGCCTCGGTGAGAAAGGCCCGCCATTCTTCCGGCGCTTCTTCGCCTGCGGCCGTGAGCGCCTCGCGAATGGTGCAGTAGCTTCGCGCTTTGGCGCCCAGGCGCGCAGTCTCATGCTGACTGACCAACTGTGCATGGTTTTGATCTGCGAGATTGTCATAGAGGCGTGCCAGATGGCTGAGCCGTTTCAACGGTTCCTTGGCACTGGACGCATTCTGGTGGTCCTCGACCAGCGATAGGGCAAAGCGTGGGAACGGCTGTTGGGTCTTGTAGTGTCGCTCTGAGGCGGCCCATTGCCGCGCCGGCAGGGGTAAATGGGGCACGCTCCAGGACTGGTCGATCACCACGTCGTCCGGATACATGAATTCCACCATATCGCCAAACAAGCGGTCTTCACCCCGCAGGATAGGAATATAGGGCGGCAGCATAATGCGATGGTCCAGCCCGGTAAGTTGCGACATATTGGCCCGCGGCAGCACATGGTTGACCCGCCGTCCATGCCAGGCATTGCGTTGGCGTAGGGCGCTGGCCGTTGTCTCCGGGTCTCTCGTAAGCTTCTCAAGGGATGCGCCACGCAGCTCGGCCAGCCAGTTCAGGTTGGAGGTGCCGGCATCGCCCACCGATCCGCACTCGGTGATCAGCACCCGCGAATCAGGTCGTAAGCGCTCAATGACCTTGGCTTCGGCGCCCTTGAAGGCGTCACGGTCGAGCTGGCCCACGCCCAGCGCGCCCAGCGCATCCTGTAGCTCGGAACCCAGGACACTCAAATGGCGCAGGAAGGGATCTTTGCCTGCCGGCGCGCGCTGAGCTTTCCAGGCGTCCGGATTCGTATAGAAATCCGCCTCCCTCATAACGTCACCGAACGCGACTCCGGGCTCACGCTCTGGCTCAAGCACCTCGCACAAAATGTCGTCGTCCAGTACCAGCAGCCGGCGCCCGACGGACAAAAGCAGGGCCATGGTTCGGGCCAGGCCGCTGGTCCAGTACTCGTCCCAGCGCTCCCGGTCGATTAAAAACCGGACCTGGTGCTCCAGCTGTGGCACTTGCCGCACAATCGCGTCCAGAAACCCTTTCTGTTCCGGTGCTCCCATGAACAGGACCGGCACCGCTACACGCTCGGCAAAAGCGCTGACCGAGGCGCGGTTTTGCTGTTGGATTTCTGCTGTGCGGCTGTCGTCAATCACGATCAGGCGCTCAAGATTGCTCAGATCGACCTGCTCCTCCATGGAAGAGAGCACGCGCGCCAGCGCTTCCGGGCGCTCCCAGGTGATGACCGCCGCAACCGGCTTGTCTACATTGATATTCGGGTGCGCGCGGGGCTTCAAGGTCGTGCGGTAGACCTCCGCAGAAATCAGCAGTCCATCGGCGCGGACGGAGTCCAGCACTTGCCGTACGGCAGCTTGCTGCCCCTGCAGCGCTGGAAAGGTTCTGGCAATGCGTGCCGCGTGTTCATCCAGCGTCTGAAAGCTAGTGCAGGTGGCCAGCGCCGCATGTACGTCAGGGGTCAGGATCGCATGTCGCCCACTGCGTGCATTGCGCACCAGCACGCGATTATCAGGTAGGGGCCAGGCGCCGCAGTCGTCAAAGGCGAAGTGCATATCCGCATCGGTCATGGGTCAAAGTTCCTGTAGCGATAAACGAGCGCCCCGTGCCTCGCCCTTCCTCCTTGGGCCGATGCGCAGCTTGCAAGCGCAGTTTACGGTATTGATTCCGCCGGAACGACCCCGAGCTGCATCAATTGACACCGCAGGTGCCGCTTCCTGCCGGGGGTTGCGGCCGATCGTCGATGGCGCGTTTGCTTGCTCATCCCGGCGTCATCGATGGCCTGAACCATGTGAAGGCCGTCTCCCGGTTCAGTTTGCTATGCTACGCGCCGTTGTCCCCGCGGCGACGCCGTGACTTTTAGCCAGAGAAACCTAGCCATGACTCGATTTGTACGCCTTTTACCCGTGACCCTGTTTGCGATCCTGTTTTCCATGTGCGCCGCTGCCGATGATGCAGCCAAGGCGGACCAGGCTGAGCAGCCGAAGACCATCGCTGAGCTGACCGCCAAGTCTGAGCGGGTCGATGGGCTGTTCAATTTGTTCCGCGACCCGAAAACGGGCGATTTGCACATGCTGATCAAAGGCGACCAGATCGATCAGGAATTTATCTACTTCGCCCAGGCGGCCAATGGCGTTGTGGAAGCTGGCTACTTTACCGGTGCCTATCTGGCCAACGCTGTGATTTCTGTACGCCGCCATTTCAACCGCGTTGAACTGGTTGCGGAAAACGTGTCGTTCTATTTCGACCCTGATAGCGCTTTGGCACGCGCTGCTGATGCCAACATCTCCGATGCGATTCTTGCGGTGGAAACCATCTTGGCAGAGGACCAGGAAAGCGGTGACATTCTGATCAAAGCGGACAAGATCTTTCTTGGCGAAAATCTGTTGCAGATCAAGTATCCGCTACCGGAAGGCGCGGATGCCAACAGCACCTTCACTCTGGGCAAGCTCAGTGACAAGAAGAGTAAGGTGCTGGCCACGCGCAACTATCCCCTCAATACCGATGTGGAGGTTGAGTACGTTTACAACAATCCGGCGCCCCGGGCTTACGGCAGCAGTGACGTCACCGACTCGCGTAACGTCTCCATCAAGGTCCTGCACAGTCTGATCGCCATGCCAGATAACGATTACACGCCCCGCTTTGCGGACCCGCGTGTGGGTACTTTTGACGTGCAGGTAACGGATCTGACTTCGCTGTCGCCCACGCCCTATCGCGATCTTGTCAATCGTTGGAACCTGGTCAAGAAGGACCCGTCGGCGGCCATCTCGGATCCCGTTGAACCCATCACCTGGTGGATTGAAAACACCACACCGGTAGCCTGGCGCGACCTGATTCGTGACGCGGCTCTGGAATGGAATAAGGCCTTCGAAGCGGCCGGCTTTTCCAACGCCATGGTGGTAAAAGTGCAGCCGGATGATGCGGACTGGGACTATGGAGATATCCGCTACAACGTGTTGCGATGGACCGCTTCACCGCAACCACCTTTTGGTGGCTACGGGCCCAGCTTTGTGAACCCCCGTACCGGTGAGATTATTGGTGCCGACGTCATGCTGGAAGCATCCTTCTTGAATCGGCAGGCTCGCGCCAAATGGCTGCTGGATGATGTCGTTAGTGCGGTAGCGCAAAACCCGAATCTGCTGCACCGGCATTGCACGCTCGCGCAGGGTCTTAAATCCAATCTGCTCGCGGCCAGGACTTTCGGCCGTTTTGCGCCGGATTTTGGGCATTACGGTGACGAGCTGGATGCACAGCTGACTCACGATGCAATGCATTATCTGATCCTGCATGAGATCGGCCACACCCTGGGCATGAATCACAATATGAAAGCGACTCAATTGCTGTCGCCGGAAGAAGCGTTTGACGCCGAAGCGGTCGCGGCCAAGGGTTTGGCCGGCTCCGTGATGGACTATCCCAGCGTCAACTATGCGCCCCGTGGCATGTCTCAAACGCAGTTCTACGCCACCGAACCGGGTTTCTATGACGATTGGTTTATCCGCTTTTCCTACGATCCTGCGCTGGACGATCCGGCCCTGATGGCCGCCCACCTGGATCGTTCAGCGGCTCCCGAGCTGGTTTTTGGAAACGACGCAG
>JABSSV010000290.1 GCA_013213875.1 Lysobacterales bacterium | reverse complement strand
TGCGGGTGGCGAAGCTGTGGGCTATGGGCCTCGCCGAGCCCTATGCCCGCATTAAAACGGCCTACTTCCGGTGCGCTGGCAAGGCTGCGCTGGGGATTGCACAGTTTACTGTCCCCTGGTGGCTATTCACCGCCCCCAGTGACTTTTTCCGGATTGCGGTCTAGGTCGGGCCATTGTCAGAATTATTGCGGTGCGCACGGTAGCTGCCGCAGTTGCGGCGCTGTGTCACAATAGGCGCGCGCAGAAACGCCATCTTTTCAGTCGACGAAAACGCACACATCAAAAGTGCCCATGGGTTGATGTGGCGGAGCAACCGGGGCCTTTTAAATGAATGACGCCAGCCAACAAAAACTCAGACGATTCGCCGACCGGATAGGCGTTGTGGCGTCGGTCACCTGTGCGCTGCACTGCCTGTTGCTACCGGTTCTGCTGGCGGCAGGCACGGCCTTGTCTGCGACTTTTCTGGGTGATGAAGCATTTCATAAATCCTTGCTTTGGCTGATCATACCTGCGGCGGTGCTGGCTTTCGGTATCGGCTGTCGCCGTCACAAGGACCGTCTGGTGCTGACGCTTGCTCTGATTGGAATCGTTGGGCTGGTACTGGCCGGTACCGTATTGCACGATCTGCTTGGTGAAGACTACGAGCGGATCGCCACCTTGCTGTCGGCTACCTTGCTGGTCGTTGCGCACGTGCGCAATTATCGTCTTTGTCGCTCTGCCGATTGCGATCATCATTATCCCTCCTAGTTCCTAACCATTGGTCCGAGGCCCGGCGCTTGTACCCCGTCCGGGGCAGCTGTGGTCGCTTACGCATGTGCTGTGAGAAAGACGCTTTTGGGCAGTCATCGCTGGCGTGTGTCTTGCACGGATGCTTTTTACAGCTATGACCATCGGCCCTGTTGCGAGTAGCGTTTCGGCTTTAGATTGTTAGCCTGCCCGGTCGCGGTCTCGGACCGATACGCCGACCGTCTGCTAGCGGCACCCTGGAGGCGGCGTTGTTGTTGGATCAAGGGTGCAAAAGGAGCGCTGGAATGACACAAAATCAACGTAGGGTTCTACTGCTGACCGTGGGGGCTGGCTTGCTGCAGTTGCTGCTGCTGGTGCGCGAGCACTTCACAGGTGGGGTGATCAGTCACCATGTGCTGCATGATCCAGCGCTTCCGGCCATTTCCAATTTCTGGGGCTTGCTGGTGCTGCCCCTCCTGGGCTTGCTAACCGCCTGGTATGGCAATCGACAGTTGGCGGCCGTGAGCGAGAACACGGAGTCGCAACCGTTTCTGCCGCCCCGTAGCTGGCTGGGTTTCAGCCTTATGCTGCTGGTTACCTTGCTGCAATCGGTGTTTTGGACTTTGGGTCTGGAGCAGGTCACCGCCTATCTGGCTCTAGCAGTGCTGCTGGCTGGCTTGCTGGTGCCCATTTATCGGCCGGAGTGTCTGCTCGGTTACACGCTGGGGGCCGCGCCGGTATTCGGGGCGGTGATTCCACTGGTGGGTGTGCTGTTCATGGCATTACTGTCTTATCTGGTACACCGTTGGCTCTGGCCGCTCATGCGTCGTACACGCGCCCCATCATCCGCCAGGACCTGAGCCGCTGTCGCTTGGGTGGGCGACTGGTTGTGATTCTGATACCAGGCGATCCCGGTCCTTGACCTGCGGTTGAGCCAGCCGCGCGTAGAGTCTCTAGAAGGCATTATCAGTGGGACCAGTCAGTATGGATGAGGCTACCCGTTCGCGAATCATTGAGATGGCCTGGGAAGACCGCACGCCCTTCGAGGCCATAGAAGCCAGCTATGGCCTCAACGAAGCGGCTGTGATCCGTCTCATGCGTCAGGAGCTCAAGCCCAGCAGTTTCCGTTTGTGGCGCGCGCGCGTAAGCGGGCGCCTGACCAAGCATGGCAAGCGCCGTGGCCGTGCCGTAGGCCGGGCCTATTGCCCCACCCAGTACAAACCGCGCTAGCTCCCTCTCGCTTCATGTATGCAGTGACCCACATAGCTATCTTGAGCGCGCTGATCGGATACCACGATCACGCCCGCGCGAAGCGCTCTCAGGGCGTGTCAATGATGATTTTGCCCACTGTCAGACCTCGGCAGTAATGCTTGGCTGGGGTGTTTGTCCAATGCTATTTTTGATTCCGGTGCAGTGGC
>JABSSV010000029.1 GCA_013213875.1 Lysobacterales bacterium | reverse complement strand
TCAACCCCATTCCGGAGATGGACCAGCTCATCAGCTGGCTGGAGGAACGGCTGCCGGACGACGATGGGCGCGTAGCCCTGGTACATGGCGACTACCGGCTGGACAACTTCATCTGGGACGCTGATAGTCAGCGTATCGTGGCCGTGCTGGATTGGGAGCTATCGACGCTGGGCCATCCCTTTGCTGACCTGGCCTACCAATGCATGCAACTGCGCCTGCCGGACCTGGGCGGCAGCATTGTCGGTCTGCAGGGCCTGGACCGACAGGCGCTTGGCATTCCTGATGAAGCCCGCTATGTGGAACGCTACTGCGAACGACGCGGCCTTGACGGCATGGACGACTGGCCTTTCTATTTGGGTTTCAGCTTTTTCCGACTGGGCGCCATCGCCCAGGGCGTGGCCAAAAGAGCCCAGCAGGGTAATGCCTCCAGCGCCGAGGCAAGCAAGGTGGGCGCTATGGTGCAGCCTTTGGCACAGCTGGCCCTGGCCAGCATTCACGCAGCGTAGCGGCGCCCACGGGCGACGACGAACCTGACACCAGCAGCCTACGGGGGAGGCCTTTGGAACCAGCAGCAACGAGCATGGACGAGAGCCAGAACGCCAGCGCAGGGCGGGCGGCGGGGCTGCGCATTCATCGCTCGAATCGCACGGAGCTGCTGCTGGAGCAATTGGCCGCCAGCATCGCGCGGCCCGCCCCCGGCCAGGGGCCCCTAGCAAGCGAGCGCATTCTGCTGGAAAACCCGTCCCTGGGCCCCTGGCTGAATCTACAGCTGGCCCTGGATCAGGGCATTGCTGCGAATATCCATTATCAACTGCTGGAAGGCTTTTTCTGGGACCTGGCGCGCAGCGTGCTAGCGGTATCCATCCCCGCACGCACGCCCCTGAACAAGGAAGAAATGCGCTGGCGCCTGCTGGCCCTGCTGGAACAGCCAGAGTTGCTTCAGCAACCGTTCATGCGGCCCGTGAAGGACTATCTGGGTTCGGAAGAGACCACCCTGCAGGCCCTGAAACGCCTGCAACTGGCCAGTCATATGGCCGATCTTTTTGATCAATATCTGGTATACCGCCCGGACTGGGTGGTGGCCTGGGATCGCGATGAGCGGCCCGGGAAGAGCGATAGCAACGGACTGTGGGACAACAATGAGCGTTGGCAGCGGGCGCTCTGGCGAGCCATGACCCACAGCAGCCAAGAACCGCAGGCCCACCGGGCCCGGGTTCATCTACGGCTGCGCCAGCAATTGGGGGCAGCGACCGCCCCCAGCCTGACCTTCGCCCGACTGGCGGTATTTGGCGTCACCGCCATGGCCTCGGGACATCTGGAGCTACTCATGCTGCTGGCGCGGCATATTCCCGTGGATCTCTACGTGCTCGACCCCTGCGAAGAGTACTGGTACGACGTGCGTGGAGAACGCCGCATCATGCACCTGCAGCAGCAGGGGGGACGTTCCGAGCTGGTTGAAATTGGCAACCCGCTGCTGGCGGCCCAGGGGCGACAGGTGCAGGACTTTCTCAATCTGCTGTTGCTGGCTGAAGACGCCCATCTGGAGCCGGCACAGATCGAGGTCCTTGACGCTCACCGTGACCCCCTGAAAATTGGGGACGACACGCTGCTGACCCGCATTCAGCAGGATATGCTGCGGCTGAACTATCGCGGCGAATTTGCCCAATTCGAGCAGCTTGAGGGTACGCCGCGCGCGCTACCCCTGGACGCGACTGGTCGCAGCAATGTGCACATTCACAGCTGCCACAGCCCCCTGCGCGAAGTGGAGGTTCTGCATGATCAGTTACTGGCGCTGTTTGCCAGCCACGCAGACCTAAAACCGCGCGACGTGGTGGTCATGATGCCGCGTGTGGCGCCCTATGCGGCCCTGATTCGCGCCGTCTTTGAAAGCGCCGCTGAAGCGCAGCGCATTCCCTACCATATCAGCGACCGCTCGCTGCAGGACAGCTCGACCCTGCTCAACAGCTTTCAGACCCTGCTGCAGCTGCCGGAAAGCCGCGTCACCCTGTCCGAGGTGCTGGCCTTGCTGGAAGTACCGGCTATCCAGCGGCGCTTCGAGCTGACGCGGGAAAGCTATGAGCAGCTGCGTAGCTGGCTGGTCGCATCTGGCGCCCGTTGGGGTCTGGACCACCGACACCGGGAGCGCGAACTGGGGCTGGATTACGGCGAGTTCAGCTGGCGTTTCGGCCTCGACCGGCTACTGGCGGGTTATGCCATGCAGCCCGCGGCTGACGCGCAGCCGCTGGGGGTGGAACCCCTGGACGAGATCGAAGGCAGCAAGGCACAGCTGCTGGAGCGCTTTCTCATGTTCTGGGAGCACTGCACCACGCTGCGCCAGCGCTTGCAGGAACCGCGCCCGCCGGCCGAGTGGCACGCCCTGCTGCTGGAGCTGCTGGAGTCCTTCTATCTTGCCGACGAGGATGAACAGGCTGATCTCAGCGCCTTGCGGAGCGGTCTGGAACAGCTGCAATTGGCCACTAGCGAGCAGTGGTATGAGGGCGCGATCAGCCTGCCGCTGGTACGCAGCAGTCTGGATCAGATTCTTAGCACCAGTAGCGAACGGCGCCACCCCTGGAGTGAGGGCGTTAAATTCTGCAGCCTGCTGCCCATGCGCGGCGTCCCGTTTGCCGTGGTCTACCTGCTCGGCATGAATCTGGAAGACTATCCGCGCCGGCTGGACCGCCCCAGTTTCGATCTGCTGCGCGACGATTATCGGCCCGGTGACCGCTCTGCGCGCATTGATGACCGCTGGCTGTTTCTGGAAGCGCTGCTGTCAGCCCGGCGCGCGTTCCATGTGAGCTATTGCGGTCAGGACCCGCGCAGCAACGAGGCGCGCGAACCCTCAGTACTGGTCAGCGAGCTGATCGATTACGTGCGCGAAGGCTACGCCTGTGCTGACTGGTTCCATGGTCGCAGCCTGAAACCCAACACGGCCTTTTTCAGCCAGCACCCGCTGCAGCCCCACAGCGCCGATTACTTCAAGGACCATGGCCCCGGGGGAGATCAGCGGCAGGCCTACAGTCAGCAGACCTTCGCCATAGCATGCGCCCGCCAGCAGGCCCAGGCTTCTGCGCCCCTTATCGATGGCGACAGGCACTGGCGACAGCTGCAGCAACAAGCCGCGACCATGCATATGGCGCCCCCCTGCTATGAGCTCAGCGTGGATGACTTTGTGGGCTACTTCAAGAATCCGCCGCGCTGGTTCTTCAACACGCTGAACACGCGCCTCAACCGCGCCGATCTGACAGTCACGGATGAAGAACTGTTTGCCCTGGAGCGTGGGCTGCCACGCTGGCAGGCCCGTCACCGATTTCTGGAACTACTGGACAGCGGCACCGGGATAGATACGGCAGCGGCTCGCGAGGCACTCCGTGCAGAATTCAGCGCCCAAGCGCGCTGGCCCATCGGCCAGGGCGCGGACGAGGAATTGCAACAGCTGGCCTCACTGCCGGAGGAATACCTGCATCCACC